>NZ_CALFQK010000123.1:0-25261 GCF_937921195.1 uncultured Salinicola sp. | reverse complement strand
GCGGGCGACCCACTCGCTGCCCTGGCGGCTGCCTTGCGGCAGCCACTCCCGGGTCAGGGTTTCGGCGTAGGCCAGTGAGGCGCGGGACACGCGCTGGATCTTGGCGACGACTTCAGACATGGCCACCTCCCGCGCGTCGTGCAACCGGCGCTTGGGCATAAGCTCTCGCTGCCACACGCTGTTGGGCGTCGATGCGCCGCGCCGCCACCAGCAGATCGCTGGCATCACCCATCAGGTAGCGTGCCACCGTGGCCAGGTTGGAGAGATCGACCGACGTCAGATCGCGGTCACGCCCGTTCATGGTCGAGAGCGTGAACATCAGATCTTTGATCGCGTCGAGCCGCATCTCCGCGTTGTCCAGCAACGTCTCGCGGTCGCTGCGTGGATCGATCAACAGGCAATCGGTCTCGGTCAGGCAATTGGCTTGCTCGAGGCGCTTATCCACGACGCACCTCCTCGGCCAGCAGCGCATCGAGATCTTCGAGCAGCTTGCGATGTTCGTCACGGGACAGCACGCCCAATTCGGCGGCCATCCGCGACAGCCCCATCAGGTACTGGAGTTGGTCGGGGCGACGGTTGACTCGAAAACGAATCAGATTAGCGCCGATGAGCGCGGTAGCGATTTGGTCGAGGGTAATATCGGTTCGTGCGGACGCACTGGTGGCGTGTTCTGCCATGGGGCCAGCTCCTTTGTGATTGGAGCCGCCAACCTTCGTTCTCACGCGATGGGTGGCGACTGTACGCGGGGTGAGAAACCGGTCACAAAGGAAACCGGCCGGGCCGAAGCCCGCCCACGCACAGCCGCCATAACGACGCTTTGCGGGCACAAAAAAAGCGCCTGCAAAGTTAGGGGCGCTGTAGCGCCTTTGTGAACTCGGGTTCTCACGCCCGGTTACGGATTTTGCCGTAACGCGAGCATCGTAGCCGGATCCTTTGGGAAGGCGCAAGCCCTCCCCGGCCAAAGGATGACGAATGGCGAGCGCCAACCCCCGGCCAATCGGCGTGTGTCGGGGCGTGACACCGCGCCGGATTTTGGTAGGATCGTTGGTGCATTGAGTGTCTTTGAGAGCCCCGGCAGCCCCACGCTGACCGGGGTTTTCGCGTTTCGTAGGCACAAAGCCTCCCTGTTCCCCTCGGCGTGAACGTCGAGCGGCTGTGTAAATCGATTCGGGTTGGGTCGGAGTGCGGGCGGTCTAGCAGTCGGTCTCGAACGTCGGGCCGCGATGCAGATCGCGCATCAAGACGGTATTGGGATCGCGGGGCAGCGTGGAATGCTTGCCGCCGCTGCCGGTGCGCTCCATCAGTACCGCCACGCGGGAGCCGCTGGCGCTATGGCGGACTACCTCGCGGCCGGCGCGGTTGGTGGCGACATTCAACGCCTCGTCCAGTGCAGGGATATCGTCTTCGGTGAAGTTGAGCGACTGCTCGCCCACGGTCAGTGTGAAACGTTTCATGCGCGGGCCTCCTGGGCGTTGGTGGCGAAGTGTTGGATCTGGCGGCCGGCCAGCGTGCGGTTGCGCTCGGCGAGGCGGGCGGCGATCCAGCTATCCACCTCCTCCTCGAGCCAGGCGACGCTCTTGTCACCAATCGGCACCGGTGCCGGAAAGGTGCCGTTGCTGACGCCGGCATAGATCGCGGATCGGCTCTTGCCGGTCTTGAGCTCCACATCGCGGCGGCGCAACAGGCGGTTGCCGAGTTCGATGCGCTCGACCTTCTGGAAAGCGGTTGTCGTTGAGACGTTGGCCATGGTGATTCCTCGGTGGCTTTGATGACGTGTCCGAGCGATTCCGGCTCGGAACGTGATCAGCTTGCCGGGGTCATGGCAGGAGTTCGAGCGATCTGCGTTGTAGAACAGGCGTTCACAGCAAACGCGGAGTAGACGCGTTTCGTTGACAAATCGTGCCAAGTAGCGGCGTCGTTTAACGGCGGGATAAATACAAACGAATGTGGACAAATGCGGCCAAATAAATCGAAGCTTACGTAGCCGACCAATACTTCAGCGCGAGTTGTAACCACTCATGACCGCAAACCTGGGCGTGTTCGCCGTTGAGATTGGTCATTGCCATCGCGTGTACTTCCTCGGCAGTTCTTGACGCGCCGAAATAGTCTTTCTTGGCAAACGTATAGCAGGCGCGCTCAGGCACCCATACGTGGAATTGAAGATTGCCGGCAGTCCTAACGGTGCCCTCCACCGAGTTTTCGCTCGATACTCCACAGACCACTAAATTCTCTATCCCACGCACTCTGAGCCATCGCTCCAACCCGGTGTGGATAAAGGCATCCGGTACGTTCTTTTCGAACACAGCTTCGGCTTTCAAGGGTCTGAAATCGGCTTGAAAGTCTGCGCCTCTTTGCCCGGGGGCAAACCCGGATTTCGCTTCACGAGAGATGTGCCGAATGTGAACGACTGGGAGCTCACGTTTACGCCAAATGGCGAGCAGCTCTGTGATGTATTTCTCGGCATCATGATTATTGCGATTAAGGATCCCGCGATCCTTCATGCAAACCTGTTGATCGATGATCAGAAGCGCACTACTTGAGAGAGCCAGTCGCTTGATTCCGAATTTCTCGATTTTCTCTTCTTCGGTTAGCGGCTGCTGGATGTCGTCAATTTTGAACCGAGCTCTGCAATCCAGATTCTTACACTCGAGATAGAGGACGCGATAACCCTCGGCCAGTATCTTACTGGAGCGAATTTTGGCAGGGCCACCACAAACCTTGCAGGAAAAGCGGCTCATCAATCTGCCTCGCTGTTCAAGGGGTAAAGCCAATCTGCCCAAAACTGCATCATCACCGGTCGCTGCTCAGGCGCCATGTGCTCAGCGTGGGTGTAGACGCCCTGAATTCCCGGCAACTTGTGGGAGAGCTGCATCTCGATCCATTCGCCGGGATAACCTAGCTCCTTGAGGCCCGTTGCAACGACATGCCGGCATCCGTGTGGCACGTGCCGGCCCTGGTAGCCCATACGCTTGAGCGCGACGCCGAAGGCAGCGTCCGATAGGGGTTTGGTGGGGTCGTTGCGACCGGGAAACAGTAGGCCGTACTGGCCCGTCATAACGTGCAGCTTGCGCAATTCCGCGACGGCCTGTTTAGGCAAAGGTACTCGATGTGATCGCCCCATCTTCATCCGCTCGGCGGGTATGCTCCAGATAGCCCCTTCGAGGTCGATCTCCCGCCATCGCGCCTGCCGCATCTCCCCTGGCCGTAGCGCCGTCATCAGCAGCAGTTTCAGCCCGATTCGTACCAGCGGGTTATGGTAATTCTCGATGGCCTCGACCAGCGCCGGTAGTTCCTCCTGCGAGACGTGCGGGAAGCTCTTCTGCCTGTGTGGGGTCAACGCGCCGCTTAGATCAGTGAGGGGATTATGTGAAGCCCTGCCAGTGATGACAGCAAAGCGATAGATGTCACGGCAGAACGAGTGCACCTTGCGCCGCTGTTCGAACTTGCCGGCTTGCTCGAGACGCTTCAAGAGCTCCAACCACTCTAGCGGCTTAACCGTCTCGATGGGTCTGTCCCCAACGGTCGGGAAGATGTAGTTCTCGAGCGACCGGATGCTCTCCTTGGATCGCTTGGAGCTAGCCTTCCACCTTGGCGCCATCGTCGCGTGCCACTCATGCGCGAGCGCTCGGAAGGTGTTCTGCTGGGAGAATTGCTGCTCCCGTTTCTCCTCCTTGCGACGCTCGACCGGATCAATGCCCTGACTCAGTAGTCGGCGGGCGTCCGTGCGTTTCTCGCGAGCCTCGGCGAGCGTCACCTCGGGATAGCTCCCCAGGCTCATCATGTTGCGCTTGCCGTTGGGTCGGGTGTAGCGCAAGCGCCAGCCTCGGCTCCCTGTGTTCGAAATCACAAGTTGTAATCCCGCCCCATCGATGAGGGTGATCGGTTTGGGGCCTGGCTTGGTTGATTCGATTTTTCTGATAGTTAGCGGCATTGGGGTATAGCTAGGTTTTCCGAACACGGGTATATACCGTGATCTATACCACATTGCGGCTGGATTCGATAGGAACGCTTAGGAAGAAGGGGGAGCAAAAACTACTGATTTTTAAGCGTTTTTCTTTCTATTTTGGACTTTCTCGGAACGCTCAGGAAATCCAGATGGCGCGCCCAGCAGGATTCGAACCTGCGACCCCTGCCTTCGGAGGGCAGTACTCTATCCAGCTGAGCTATGGGCGCGCGATGACGTGACGTCGTGCCGAATGGCGTGGATAGCCGAGTGGCCCGCCAACAGCGCGGCCATCCTACCCGCTCGGCCATTGGCTGTCCAGCCACGGCGCGGCGTCGCGACGGCTTTCGCGATGCCGAGTCGTGATTATACTGAAACGGACGCATCGCCGATCAACGACCGGCGATGGGAGTGACACGCGCTCGATACTCTCCTTGGCGACTCCGGCGCGTCTGCCGGCCTGGTGTTTGACGACCCGGTTGGCGATCGTCGACCGGATCGCCGACAAAACCCGATGACGACATGACCGAAACCCCGCTTCAAACGACCGAATGGCAGGGCCGCCTGCTGGCGACACACGGCCGCCTACGCCAGCGTGCGCCGCTGGTGCACTGCCTGACCAACCAGGTCACCGTCAATTTCGTCGCCAATGTGCTGCTGGCCGCCGGGGCGTCTCCGGCGATGACCGATCATCCCGACGAAGTCGAAGACCTGGCAGCGGCCGCGGATGCCTTGCTGATCAATCTGGGTACCCCTAGTGCCGATAGCGTGGCCGCGATGCAACGGGCCAGCCAATCCGCCAGCCGGTCGGGGACGCCCTGGGTGCTCGACCCCGTCGGCGCGGCGGCGCTGCCATTGCGGCGAGAGCTGAGTCTGACCCTGATGGCCCATCGGCCGGCGGTGATTCGCGGCAACGCGTCTGAGGTCATGGCCCTGGCTGAGAACGGCACCCGCGGGCGCGGCGTCGATACCCAGCACGACTCGGGGGATGCGCTGGCGGCCGCCCGCCAGCTACTGGCGCAGAGCGACGGCGTGGCGATCTCGGGCCGGACCGACCGCCTGCTGGGCCGTTCGACTACCACGGCCGATGCCGTGACGGTGGGCGTCCATGGCGGAAGCGCCTGGCAACCCCGGGTGACCGGAACCGGCTGCGCGCTGGGGGCGCTGATCGCCGCCTATCTCGCCGTCGCCGACACGCCGCTGGATGCGATGATCTGTGCCCATGCACACGCTGCCGCTGCGGCCGAAAGAGCCGAACTGGCGGCACGTGGCCCCGGCAGCTTCGCGGTAACCTGGCTGGATGCACTGGATAACGTCGACCTGACCGATTTTCTCGCGGATCGCCTGACGCTGGATTGAGATCGTCCTAGCGCCCGCAGCAGAGCTTGCCGTTGGCGGGCGTGGTCCGAGCCGGATTTTCCGGTTCCAGTGGCTTGTCGAGGCAATGCTGCATTTCCCGTGAAGGTGCCGCGCAGCCGGCATCGCCGACGATACGCGCCGGGACGCCAACCGCCGTGGTGTGAGGCGGCACCGTCTTCAGCACCACGGACCCGGCGCCGATACGGGCCCCTTCGCCGATCTCGATATTGCCGAGCACCTTGGCGCCGGCACCGATCAGCACGCCACGGCGCACCTTGGGGTGGCGATCCCCCGCTTCCTTGCCGGTGCCGCCCAGGGTCACGCCCTGCAGCAGCGAGACGTCGTCCTCGATGACCGTGGTCTCGCCGATCACCACGCCGGTGGCATGATCGATGAACACACCGTTGCCGACCCGTGCCGCGGGGTGGATATCGGTCTGGAACACTTCCGAGCTGCGACTCTGCAGATAGCGCGCCATCTGCCGGCGGCCGCTCTGCCACAGCACGTGGGCGAAGCGATGCACGGTCAAGGCGTGGAACCCCTTGAGATAGAGCAGCACTTCGGTGACCTGGCGAATCGCCGGATCGCGTTCGATCACTGCGGTCAGATCCTGGCCGATGCCTTCGCCGACCGAGGGATCGCCGGCCAGCAGCTCGTCGAACAGCTTGATCAACTGATTGGCCGCCAGATCGGGGTGCGCCAGGCGTTGGCCCAGGCGATAGGCCAACCCCGCGCCCAGTGTCGAGCGATTGAGCACCGCGCCCAGCATCAAGGGGGTCAACAGCGGCTCCTGCCGCGAGATCGTCATCGCCTCGTCGCGGGCCTGTTGCCATAGCTCGATCGTGTTCATCGTCATCTCTCCCGATGGCTGAATGGTGATAATGGTCTCGATGACTGCGATCGGCCAGCGCCAAACGGCCCGACAACGGCTAGCGGCGAGTCACCGGCGCCGGCCCGCTACTATCGCGAACCACCAGTTCCGGCGGCATGACGACCCGCTCCGGCGGGCGCCGATCGCCGGCCATCCGTGCCCCCAGCAGCTCACTGGCGCGCTGCCCTATCCGGTCCGTGCGTACTCGTACACTGGTCAGGGCGGGCGACGAATAGGCCGCCGCCCCCATGTCGTCGAATCCGGTCACCGAGAGATCGACGCCGGGGCGCAGCCCATGGCGATAGCAAGCCGCCAACACCCCGAAGGCGATCACGTCGGAGAAGCAGAGCACAGCGGTCGGCGGTTCGCCCGTGCCCAGCAAGCGTTCGAGCATGGTATCGCCGAAGGCCAGCGAGGTCGGGCCGTGATGGATCGTCTCGTCATCGACGGATAGCCCCGCCGCCCGCATCGCTTCGATGAAGGCGCGCTCCCGATCGCGAGCGGTCGAGGTCTCCTTGCCACCGCCCAGCCAGACGAAGCGTCGGTGCCCCAGCCCATAAAGATGATCGAACAGTAGCTGCACGCCCAGGGCATCGTCATTGATGACCCGGTCGTAGGGCGTCTGTTCGACATCGCGTGAGATCAGCACTACCGGGAAGTTCTCCAGATGGCGCGCCCGTTCGCCGGCGATATCGTCACGCCGGGTGCCCGCCACCGGAATCAAAATCAGACCGGCGGCGCCGTGCTCGACCATCTGCCGAATGAACTGGGCCTGTACATCGAGGGATTCGTTGGCGTGGCCGAACAGCATCATCCGCCCGGCCTCGCGAAAGCGAGCCTCCATATGCCCGAGAAACTCGGTGAAGAAGGGGTTGCTCAGGTCATTGAGACAAACCGCCACAGTGCCACTGTCACCCCGCCGCAAGCCGGCGGCGTGGCGGTTGTAGACGTAGCCCAGCGTCGCCGCCGAGCGCTGGATACGCTCTCGCGTCGCCACGGAGATGCGCGGGTCGTCACGCAGCGCCAGCGACACCGCGGAAACGGTGACACCGACCTCCTCGGCAATCGTCTTGAGTGTCGGTCGACGCCCCATGTCGCACTGGCCTCCTCGTGTGGATGACGGGTCCATCACGCCCCGAATCCCACCACATCCTCTCACACCCGCCCGCCGACGGCGACTCACCACTGTCCGACAGGGAGACCAACGTCGCATTGGTTCAATCGATTGAATTGCGTAAAAATCGGCCATATAGCAACTAACGTTGCCGTTCCGCCATGTAGCCCATCGTCTTCCCACGGAGGATCGCGCGATATGTCGATGTCTCGCCTGACAGCCGTTGTCACACGCTCGCAAGCCGCCCTGGTGGCCTTGTTGATCGCTTCGCTCGCCCCGTCGGCCGGCGCGGACGAGGCGCCCACCGCCTGCACCTGGAAACCCGAGCGAGCGGTCACCGTCATCGTGCCCTGGGGCACCGGCGGCGGTACCGATGCCAACGCCCGACGCCTGGCCAACCTGCTGGAGCAGGAGATGGGCGTGCCCTTCAACGTCGTCAACCGCACCGGCGGCAACGGCGTGGTGGGCCACACGGTGCTCGCCCGGGGGCGACCCGACGGCTATACCATCGGCGCCGCCACGGTGGAGATCGATACCATGCACTGGATCGGGCTGACGCCGCTGACCTATGAGGATTTGACGCCTCTGGCGCTGATCGACCGGAGTGCCGCCGGCGTTCTGGTCAAGCCCGACTCGCCCTACCAGACGCTGGATCAACTGCTGGATGCGGCGCGTGCCGACCCCGGCAAACTCACCGCTTCCGGCACCGCCCAGGGCGGCATCTGGCACCTGGCGCTGGCCGGCATGCTCCACGCAGAGGGTCTCGATCCCAACGCCATCCGCTGGGTGCCCAGTCAGGGCGCCGGTCCGGCGCTGCAGGAACTGATGGCGGGTGGCGTCGACGTGGCGACCCCGGCGCTCTCCGAGGCACTGCCGCAGGTCGAGCAGGGGCAGCTCGAGGCGCTGGCCTACATGAGCGACAAACCGATGGCAGAGCTGCCCGACGTGCCGCTCACCGCCGACGTGCTCGACAGCGGCTGGAAGCTCAGCGCCTTCGTCACCATGAGCGCGCCTGCCGGGCTACCCGACGAGATCGCCTGCGCCTATGAACAGGCCATCGACAGGGCCGTGCATACCGCCGAGTGGGCCGAATTCCGCCGCAGCCGAGGCGCCCCGGTGATATTCGAGGATCGCGCCGAGACCGCTGCGACGCTCGAACGCACCGACCGCCAGCTGGGCCAGGTCATTCAGGCGATCGGGCTGGCGCAGTAATGGCGATGACACTCGGTGCGTCAGCACGCCAGCGCGACCGGATCGCGGGCACCCTGCTGATGATCTTAGGCGCGCTGGTCTGCTGGCGCGCGGCGAGCTTTCCGTCCATGGCCGGCATGGCCTACGGCCCGGGGCTGTTTCCCACCATCGCGGCCTGGGGAATGATGGCGTGCGGCGCGCTCATTCTGCTCTCCGCGCGGCGCCGTGACCGCCCATCAGTTACCGCCACCGCGGACGAGGCGCAGGCCGCTGCGCCCACGGCTGCGTCGAACATACGCCCCGGCCCGTGGCGTGGCATCGCGCTGCTGGCGCTGGTCGCGCTCTATGCCGTGGTGCTGGAGCCTCTGGGCTTCCTGGTGGCGACGCCGCCGCTGGTCGCGCTCAGTGCCTGCCTGTATGGCCTGCGCCCCGTCCAAGCCCTGGTGCTGGCGGCGGTGCTGACGGCGCTGGTCCATGCGCTGTTCTACTCGCTACTCCACGTGCCGCTGCCGTGGGGCCTGCTGACGCCGATCGCCTGGTGAACGCCATGCTATCCGACACGCTCTCGACCCTGTTCGACCCGGGCAACCTCGCCATCATCGCCGCCTGTACGCTGTACGGCACCTTCGTCGGCGCGATGCCCGGCCTGACCGCCACCATGGCGGTAGCCCTGCTGGTGCCCTTCACCTACTTCATGGACCCGCTGCTGGCGATCTCGGCGATCGTCGCTACCACTTCCACTGCCATCTTCGCGGGTGACATTCCCGGCGCCCTGCTGCGCATCCCCGGGACACCCGCGTCCGCCGCCTACGTCGAAGACGCTCATCGCCTGTCGCAGGCCGGGCGCTCGCGCTCGACCCTCGCCGTGTCACTGTTCGCCTCCAGTTTCGGCGGGCTGGTCGGCGTGATCCTGCTCGCGCTGCTGGCGCCACAGTTGGCCCGTATCGCGCTCCAGTTCACCAGTTTCGAAACCTTCTGGCTGGCCTGCCTGGGACTGAGCTGCGCGGTGATGACCAGCAACGCCCCGCTGGCCAAGAGTTTCGCCAGTCTCTTCATCGGCCTGTTCATCGCCTCGATCGGGATCGACGTGGCGGTGGGTTACCCGCGCTTCACCTTCGGCAACTACGAGCTGTTCGACGGCATCAGCTTCATCCCCGCGATCATCGGCCTGTTCGCGTTCAGCGAGATGCTGCGCGGTCTGCGCAACCCCCGCCGCGAACGTCCGGCGGGCCGGACCCAGGAAGGGCCGGGACTGGCGATCCGCCGCGCCGCCGGCACGCTGCTTCGCTTTCGCCGCAACCTGGCCCGCTCCAGCGTGTTGGGTACGCTGATCGGCGCGCTGCCGGGCGCCGGCGCGGACATCGCCGCCTGGATCTGCTACGCCGTCTCGCGGCGCCGCTCGCGTCACCCGGAGCGCTATGGCAAGGGTTACGTGGAGGGGGTCGTCGACGGCGGCGCGGCCAACAACGCCGCCATCGGCGGCGCCTGGACGCCGGCGCTGGTGTTCGGCATCCCCGGCGACAGCGTCACCGCGATCGCCATCGGGATCCTGCTGCTCAACGGGATGTCCCCCGGGCCACAGATCTTCACCGACTCGCCGGTGCTGGTACACACCCTCTATGGCGCCTTCGCCCTGACCAACCTGCTGATGATCCCCGCCGGGCTCGCGGTGATCTTCGTCTCCAGCTGGATTCTGCGCGTACCGCGGCGGGTGCTGATGCCGATCGTGCTGCTGTTCTCGCTGGTCGGCGCCTACGCCATCACCAACTCGGTCATGGCGATCTGGATCGTGCTGGCGCTGGGGCTGCTCGGCTACGCCATGGAGGCCAACGGCTTTCCGCTCGCCCCCACCATTCTGGCCATCGTGCTGGGGCGGATCCTCGAGGACAACTTCATGACCTCGATGATCAAGTCCCAGGGAGATATGACCGCCTTCTTCGAGCGCCCCTGGGCCGCCGGGCTGGGTGTGGTCACGCTTGGCGTATGGCTGTGGCTGGTGGGACGCGGCCTGACCCAAAACCACCGCGCACGGCACCACGCCGCTGCGCCCCACGCATCGCAGGGAGATCGTGCATGAAACGCAGCAATCGACTCAAGCAGGCCTTGAGAGAGGGCAGGACCTTGAGTGCCATGTGGCTGGAGAGCGCCTCGCCCGAGCTGGCCGAAGCGGCCATTGGCGCTGGCTGGCGCACGCTGCTGGTGGACAACGAACACGGCATCGCCAGCCTTGAACAGACCGCGCACCTGCTGCGGGCGATCGAGGCGGCCGGAGGCGAGATGGTGCTGCGGGTGCCGGCCAACGATCCGGCCTACCTCAAGCGCGTACTGGATATGGGGGTACGCTCCTTGATGGCGCCGATGATCAACGACGCCGGCCAAGCGCGGGCGCTGGTCGACGCCTGCCGTTACCCGCCCCAGGGGAATCGCGGTTACGCCGCGCCGATCGTGCGCGCTTCGGGCTTCGGCGCCATCGCCGACTACGCCCGCATCGCCAATGACGAGTTGCTGCTGATCGCACAGATCGAACATCTCGATGCCGCTCGCGACGTCGAGTCGATCGCCGCGGTTTCAGGGCTCGACATGCTGTTCATCGGCCCCAACGACCTGGCCGGCTCGATGGGCAAGCTGGAGCAGTTGGAGGACCCGGCAGTGCGCGAACTCATCGTCGACCTGGAACAGCGTATCAGCGCCAGCGGGCGTTGGCTCGGCACCATTACCGGGCCGGGGCGCGGCATCCAGGAACTGCACCAGAGCGGCTACCGTTTCGTTGCCGGCCCCAACGACATCGCCCTGTTCACCCAGGCGATGCGCCAGGCCGCCGAGCAGTGGCGCCAACACAGCCCGGATTTCGATCGGGTGTGAGACGCCTACCGGGCCGAGATGCCGCCCGCTACCCCAGCAGCGATCTCAGCCCGGCGATGGCGCTCTGGCCGCGCTCCTGCTTCTTCTCGGGGTTTTCCTTGTCGGCGCGGCCTTCCCACTCCAGATCGTCCGCCGGCAGTTCGTCGAGGAAGCGGCTCGGGGTGCAGTCGAGCAGCTCACCGTAGGCCTTGCGCTGGCGCGCGAGGGTCAGCGTCAGCGTGCGCCGGGCGCGGGTGATGCCGACATAGGCCAGGCGGCGCTCCTCCTCGATGGTGCCGGACTCGATGGCATTACGGTGCGGCAGCAGCTCTTCCTCGAGCCCCATCAGGTAGACATGAGGGAACTCGAGCCCCTTGGAGGCGTGCATGGTGAGCAGCTGGACCCGGTCGGAGTCATCCTCCTCGGCCTGCTGCTCGAGGATGTCGCGCAGCACCAGCCGCGAGATCGCCGACTGCACGTCGTCGGTCTCCTCACTGGCCTCGCCCTCCTCATCGTCGCGGTGCATCGACTTCTCAAGCTGGTCGATCAGGGTCCAGACGTTGGCCATGCGGCGCTCGGCGATGGTCGGCGCGCTGGCGTTCTGGTAGAGCCAGGCTTCGTAGTCCATGTCGCGGATCATCTCGCGGATCGCGGCGATGGCGTCCCCCTGGTCCATGCGCTTGCGCACGCCATCAATGAAGTGAGCGAAGCGGCCGAGACGCTCGACGGCGCGGGTGGGTAGCACCTGCTCCAACCCCATTTCGTGACAGGCGGAGAACATCGAGCCGCTGCGTTCGGAGGCGTAGTTGGCGAGCTTCTCCAGCGTGCCGGGGCCGATCTCCCGGCGCGGCACGTTGACGATGCGCAGGAAGGCGTTGTCGTCGTCAGGGTTGATCAACAGCCGCAGGTAGGCCATCGCATCCTTGATCTCGTTGCGCGAGAAGAATGAGGTGCCGCCGGAGAGCTTGTAGGGGATCTGGTGATGCTGCAGCTTGAGCTCCAGCAGCCGCGCCTGGAAGTTGCCGCGGTAGAGCACGGCGAAGTCGCGCCATTCGGCACGCTCCTTGATCCGGCGGGTGAGGATCTCGCCGGCCACCCGCTCGGCCTCGGCTTCCTCGTGGCGGTTGACCACCACCCGGATCGGATCGCCCTGGCCCATGTCGGACCACAGCGTCTTCTCGTAGACGTGGGGGTTGTTGGCGATCAGGGTGTTGGCGGCGCGCAGGATGGTGGCGGTGGAGCGGTAGTTCTGCTCCAGCTTGATCACGTTGAGGCGCGGAAAATCCTCGCCCAGCGTCACCAGGTTCTCCGGCCGGGCGCCACGCCAGGCGTAGATCGACTGGTCGTCGTCCCCCACCACGGTGAACGTCGCGCGCTCGTCCATCAGCATCTTGACCAGTTGGTACTGGCTGACGTTGGTGTCCTGGTACTCGTCCACCAGCATGTAGTGGATGCGCTTGCGCCAGCGCGCCAGCGCCTCGGGATCGGTCTTGAGCAGCACCACCGGCAGCATGATCAGGTCGTCGAAGTCGACCGCATTGTAGGCCTTGAGATGACGGTTGTAGGCCTCGTAGATCCGCGCGGCATACTGCTGGTCTTCGTCTTCGGCATGGGAAATCGCCGGCCCGGGCAGCACCAGGTCGTTCTTCCACTGGGATATCTGGTTCTGCACGCCGTTGATCTGTTCGGCGTCGGTGTCGGCTTCCTTCTGCATCAGATCCCGCAGCAGCGCCTTGGCGTCTTCCGGATCGAACAGCGAGAAGCCGGGGCGGAAGCCCAGCGCCTTGAGCTCGCGGCGGATGATGTTGAGCCCCAGGTTGTGGAAGGTCGAGACGGTGAGCCCGTGACCCTCACGCCCCTTGAGCATCTGCCCGACGCGCTCCTTCATCTCGCGGGCCGCCTTGTTGGTGAAGGTGACCGCGGCGATCTTGCGCGCGCTCATGCCGCACTCCTGAACCAGATAGGCGATCTTGGTGGTGATCACGCTGGTCTTGCCGGAACCGGCGCCCGCCAGCACCAGACACGGGCCATCGATAAAGCGAACGGCTTCCTGCTGACGCGGGTTGAGCTTGGCGAGGCGTTGGCGAATATCGGACATGGAGGCAGAATCGCAGAGACGAAGACAGTATCGGAAAAGAACAACGGACGGGAATGATACACCTCATGCAGATCAAAAGAGACGATCTCCGCGGCCCTGAAATCGCCGCCATGCTGGAAGCGCATCTCAAGGACTTCGAGCCCCACTCCCCGCCAGAGAGCCGCCACGCGCTGGATCTCGACGGGCTGCGACGCCCGGAGGTTCACTTCTATACCGCCTGGGAAAATAACGAGCTGCTCGGCTGCGGTGCGTTCAAGCGCCTCGACGATACGCACGCCGAGATCAAGTCGATGCGCACCGATCCGAACCATCTACGCAAAGGCGTGGCGCGGGCGATTCTGGCGCACCTGATCGAGGAGGCGCGTGCCGCCGGCCTGCAGCGGCTGAGTCTGGAGACCGGCCCGATGGCGCACTTCGCCCCGGCCCGAAGGCTTTACCAGGCGTTCGGATTCACCTACTGCGAGCCGTTCGGCAGTTACCGCGAAGATCCCTACAGCGTGTTCATGACCCGGCGCCTGGCTAACTGACGCCTAGACATCCACTGCGCCGACGAAATCCATCTGTCGCCACGCCTCGAAGACGATGATGGCGCAGGCGTTGGAGAGGTTGAGGCTGCGGCTGTCGGCCAGCATCGGGATGCGCAGCCGCTGCGCGGGAGGCAGCGCTTCGAGCATCGACTGGGGCAGGCCGCGGGTTTCCGGACCGAAGACCAGGGCATCGCCTTCGCGGAAGTGGATGTGATGATAACCGTGGCGACCCCGGGTCGAGACACCGAATACGCGCTCCGGCCCGACGGTTTCGAGAAACGCGGCCCAGTTGGCGTGGACCTGGACGCGGGCCCACTCGTGATAGTCGAGCCCGGCGCGGCGCAAGCGCTTGTCGTCGAGTTCGAAGGCCATCGGTTCGATGATATGCAGGCGAAATCCGGTATTGGCGCACAACCGGATGATATTGCCGGTGTTGGGCGGGATTTCGGGCTCGAACAGCACGATATCAAGCATGGCGGCCAGCTCGGAGGCGGGTGACTCTTGCATCATACGCAATCGGCGCAGCTTTCTACAGCGCCCCAAACCCGACGCCGCCTCCACTGTAAAAGCTGGGAGGCGGCGCCGTTTTCCACCGCGCCCCGACCCCGGCGCGGTGGTAGCTCAGTACAGTCTAGAAGCCGACGCTGACGCCCAGCACCGGTCCGCTGTCCAGCGTGCGGCCATCGTCATTGTCGAAGTCGGTACGCATATAGCGATAGCCGCCGTAGACGTAGGTCTGCGAGATGATGTTGACCCGCGCCTGGGCGCCGTACTCGTAGCTCTTTTCCACGTCGCCGCTGGTCAGGCCGTCCGGCGTATAGAAGCCGTAGGCACCGATCGAGGTCAACGGGATGGGCGTGTCGACGAAGGCCGAACCGCCGAGCCCCAGACCGCCGCCATTGCCGTAGTGGGTGTCCTGATACTGGTAACGCCCGCCAACGGCGAGATCGATGCCCGGCAGCCATGGCGTGAACATCAGCGAGCCCGAGTAGGCCTTGGCGTTGTGGCCGCTGTCGTCGGTGTTCAGGTAACCGACACCGGCTCGCACGGAGGGCAGGATGGACTGGCTGGCTTCGACACCGAAGGACTCGTCGCCACCGTTGGCGGATACGCTCAACGCCATCGTCTGTTGACTGGCGAAAACAAAGGTCGCTGTGGCAAGGGCAAAGCCCCAATGTTTCATCCTGTTGCGCTTGATCATGATACGTCTCCCGAGATTCGCGTCGAAACGCGTTGGACCACGCGCTTAAGCGTGACATAATTCGGGAAATTATCAAACGGTGTTTTTAAACCTTTTGTAACGCCCTGCCGCGAGATGGCTGCGGCAAATCGTAGCAGCCGGGGAGGCGGTTTTCGCCGTCGGGTCTCGGCTCAATGGGCGCTGGTGACACCGTAGCGGTCGCGGTAGTCGCGGATGGCTTCGGCATGCTGGGCGAGGGAAGCGCCGTCGTCGCCGCGGCCTGGTCGGGTTTCGAGATACGCAAGGAGTTGATCGAGGTTGACGATGCTGACAACCGGCATATGATACGTCGCCTCGACTTCCTGGATGGCGCTGTGCGGCTTCAAGCCATCGTCATCCTGGCCGCGCTCCTGACGGTCGAGCGCGATCACGACGCCAGCGGCCTGGGCACCGGCATCCCGGATGATCTGCATGACCTCGCGGATTGCCGTTCCGGCGGTGATGACATCGTCGATGATCAGGATGTTGCCGCGCAGCTCGGCGCCGACGATGTTGCCGCCCTCACCGTGGGTCTTGGCTTCCTTGCGGTTGAAGGCAAAGGGCAGGTCGCGCTGATGATGATCGGCCAGAGCAACGGCTGTACTCGCCGCCAGCGGTATACCCTTGTAAGCTGGACCAAATAGTACATCGGCCTCGATACCGCTGTCGGCGATGGCACTGGCGTAGAAACGCCCCAGGCGAGCCAGGGCACGGCCGGAGCGGAACAAGCCGGCATTGAAGAAATAGGGACTGACACGACCGGACTTGAGCGTGAATTCACCGAAGCGCAACACCCCTTCGGCGATCGCAAACTCGATGAACTCCTGCTGATACGGCTGAATCTCGACGCTCACCCCGGGTCTCCCTGTGTCCTTATGTATGGCCTCATGGTTCTTGACGGGCCGCTGCCGTTTTGGCCAAACGAAGCAGTCATTTACCTAAACCTTTCAAGCTCGGGTATCATACACGCGCGACAAAGAAGGAACACTGTATGAAAATCGCCAGCATCAATGTGAACGGGATCCGAGAGGCCGTCGAGCGGGGCTTCCTCGACTGGCTGGCCGAACAGGATGCTGACGTCGTCTGCGTGCAGAACCTGAAGGCCAAAAGCTTCGAGCTCGATGACAGCATCCTCTATCCGGAAGGTTACGAAGGTTATTTCCTGGATGCCGAGAAGGATGGATTCTCCGGGGTCGGGCTCTACTGCCGCAAGATTCCCAAGGCCATCATGTACGGGCTGGGCTTCGAGCAGTGCGACAACGAAGGTCGCTTCCTGCAGGCCGACTACGACCGCTTCAGCATCGCGACCTTCCTGATGCCCAGCGGCGACGACGACCCGGCGGCCAAGCAGACGTTCATGACCCAGTATCTGGAGTACTTGAACAAGATGGCTCGCAAGCGTCGCGAGTACATCATCTGCGGAACGTGGCACATCGCGCACAAGACGCTCGATCTCGCCAACTGGACCGACAACCAGACGACCCCCGGCTTCAAGCCCGAGGAGCGCGCCTGGATGGATCAGGTGTTCGGCCCGACCGGCTTCATCGACACCTTCCGCGAGGTCAACCGGGATGCCGACCAGTACACCTGGTGGCCCATGCTCGACCAGGAAGTATCGCGGACTCGTCAGGAAGGGTGGCGCCTCGATTACCAGATCGTCGGCCCCAACTTCCGGCGTAACGTGAAGGACGCCTGGATCGATACCGATGCGACCTTCAGCGAGTTCGCCCCGCTGATCGTCGAGTACGATCTCGAGCTGTAATCGCCCGGCACCGCACACGCCAGCAGCCGTCAGCGAGTCAACGTAAAAACACCCCGCCAACCGGATCCTCGGCTGGCGGGGTGTTTTTATTGGCCGGCATTCGGCGACGGGCCGCCTGACGCGATGCACCTGACCTGCGGCTAGAGATCCCCGAAGTGATGCTGCAGCAGTGCCAGCGCGACCACCGGCGCGGTCTCGGTACGCAGAATGCGCGGCCCGAGGGTGAGCGGCTGGAAGCCGGCGCGGCGGGCGATATCGACCTCGGTGGCGCTGAGCCCGCCTTCGGGGCCGATCAGCAGCGCGGCGGATTCGACCGAATCCGCCTGCTGCCAGCTGTCGTCGGTGGCGGGATGCAGCACCAGGCGCAGCGCCTCGTCGCGCTCGCCGAGCCACTCCGCCAGCGGCCGTGGCGAATGGATCGTCGGTACGCTGGCCCGCCCGCACTGCTCGCAGGCGCTGACCGCCACCCCCTGCCAATGGGCCAGTTTCTTCGCCTCGCGATCGCCCTTGAGGCGCACATCGCCGTGCTCGACGTAGAGTGGCGTGATCGCTGCGACACCGAGCTCGACGGACTTCTGGATCGCGTAGTCCATGCGATCCCCCTTGGAGATCGCCTGCCCCAGATGTACCGACAGCGGCGATTCACCGCCACCGGCGGCCACCGTGTCGATCCGGGCGACGACCCGCTTGCGGCCCACCTCGACCAGCCGAGCCTGCGCCTCGCGGCCCTCGCCGTCGAACAGGATCAACGGCGCGTCCTGGCGAAGTCGCAACACCAGCGCGACGTGACGCGCCGGCCCCTCGGGCAGAACGACGTCGCCGCCAGCGATCAGGCTGGCGGCGACATGGATGCGTGGCTTGGCCATGACTCGGGCTTACTGGGTGGTTTCGCTGGCCTGGGCGGTGCGCTGCTTCTTCTGGGCGTACATCGCCTCGAAGTTCACCGGTGCCAGCATCAGCGGAGGGAAACTGCCACGGCTGACCAGGCTGTCGATGCACTCCCGCGCATAGGGGAACAGGACGTTGGGGCAGAAGGCGCCCAGCGTGTGATCCAACTGGTCGCCGGCCAGGCCGGAAATGCGGAACAGGCCCGCCTGCTCGACCTCGACCAGAAACGCCGTGGCGCCATCTTCGTTGTTCGAGACCTGGGCGGTCACCTTGACCACGACCTCGTAGAGATCCTCACCCACCGACTGACTGGTGGTATCGAGATCCAGACCGACCTTGGGCTTGAACGGCTGCTGAAAGACGCTCGGCGCGTTGGGCGACTCGAACGAGATGTCCTTGACGTAGATGCGCTGCAGGGAGAATTGCAGCTGCGGCTTTTCCTGGGAACCCTGCTGATTGTTGTCTTCCGCCATGATGCGTTTCCTTTACGTTCCTGAATGACTGGCCATGATGACCGGCCGGAGTGCCGGACAGCATGGCGATGGCGATTCGGCGAGCGGCGCCCTGCTCAGCGGCGCACGACCGGCAGGCTGTCGGCCTGCCACTGTGCCATGCCGCCCTTGAGCTTGTAGACCCGGGTGAAGCCGGCCTGACTGAGTTCGGTGACGGCGGCACCGGCAGACTGCCCCTGCTTGCAGACCACGATGACCGGCGTGTCCTTGTACTTCTCGATCTGCGGCAGTCGCTCCTTGAGTCGGGACTGCGGGATGTTCTTGGCCCCAGCGATATGCCCGGCCTTGAACTCGCTGCTCTCGCGGATATCGATCACCACGCCGTCTTCACGGTTGATCAGCGAGGTGGTCTCGGTGGTGGAAACACCGGAGGCACCGCCACGCTTGGCCTCGAACGCCAACCACGCGAGCAGCACGACCAGGAAGGCGCTGACCAGCAGCGGGTGGTTTTCGACGAATTCGAACAACTGATCGATCATGGGTCTGCCGACACTCTAAATCTGGGGCCAATGGGATCGCGAAACGCCTTCATGGCGTGCGACTCCGCCCTTGGCGCGTCTGCGTCAAAACGCGTCTTGCACCTCGGCATGGAAGCCTTCGTGGCTCGGGACGCGAACGGCTGAAAATCCTGGCCCGCTTGCGGGCGCCGGCCATTATACACGAGGGCGTCGGTGAAACGAGGCAAGCGCGAGGCGGACGGCTGACCCGACTCGCCCGGTGCGCTATCCTTTGGAGCCTTCGTTTCAAAACGACGAACTCCACAACGGCAGGTTCCAGCATCTCCGGTGCCGAACGCTAGGTTTCGACACGACTCACGCCGCCCATCCGATTTTTCGAGGCTTGTCATGGCAGATACTTCCAGCACTCCGCGTCCCGTCGCACTGTTGATTCTCGATGGCTACGGCCAGAACGACGACAGCGCCAACAACGCCGTCGCCGCCGCCGACACCCCGGTGATGGATCGCCTCAAGCGCGATTACCCCAACACCTTGATTCACACCGATGGCAACTACGTGGGCCTACCCGAAGGCCAGATGGGCAACTCCGAAGTCGGCCACATGAACATCGGTGCCGGCCGGATCGTCTACCAGGACTTCACCCGTATCACCAAGGCGATCGCGGACGACGAACTGAAAACCATCGAATCGCTCACCGCACCGATCGACGACGCGGTCGCCAACGGCAAGGCCGTCCATCTAATGGGCCTGCTCTCTCCCGGTGGCGTCCATAGCCACGAAGACCATCTGCTGGCCGTGGCTGCCCTGGCCGCCGAGCGCGGCGCCAAGCGAATCTACCTCCATGCCTTCACCGACGGTCGCGATACCGCGCCCAAGAGCGCCGGCGCCTCGCTCGAGCGCGCCAACGCCCGGCTGGCCGAACTGGTCGGTGCCGACAACGGCTTCGTCGCGTCGATCGTCGGCCGCTACTTCGCGATGGATCGCGACAATCGCTGGGATCGTGTCGAGAAGGCCTACCGGGTGGTACGTTTCGGCGAGGGCGAGCATGTCGCCGACAGTGCCGAAGCCAGCCTGGCGGCAGCCTACGAACGCGGCGAGACCGACGAATTCGTCGCCGCCACTGCCGTGCGGCCGGCCGGCGACAAGATCGTCATGGCCGATGGCGACGCGGCGCTGTTCCTCAACTTCCGCGCCGATCGCGCCCGCGAGCTGACCCGCGCCTTCGTCGAACCGGACTTCGATGGCTTCGACCGGGGCGAGAGGGTCAAGCTGGCCGGCGAGGGACTGGTGATGCTGACCCAGTACGCCGACGACATCAACGCGCCGGTCGCCTTCCCGCCGCGGGATCTGGTCAACACCCTGGGCGAGGTGGCGGAGAGCCACGGTCTGACCCAGTTGCGCATCGCCGAAACGGAGAAGTACGCCCACGTCACCTTCTTCTTCTCCGGCGGCCGCGAGGCGAAGTTCAACGGCGAGGATCGCGCCCTGATCCAGTCGCCCAAGGACGTCAAGACCTACGACGAGAAGCCGGAGATGAGCGCCTTCGAGCTCACCGATACGCTGGTCGAGGCGATCGAGGGTGGCAAGTACGACCTGATCATCTGCAACTACGCCAACGGCGACATGGTGGGTCATACCGGCGACCTGAGCGCCGCCACCAAGGCGATCGAGGCCGTCGACACCTGCCTGGGCCGCGTCGTCGAGGCGATCGAGAAGGCAGGCGGCGAATGCCTGGTCACGGCCGATCACGGCAACGCCGAAATGATGGTCGATCCCGAGACCGGCAACCCCCACACCTCTCACACCACCTTCATGGTGCCGCTGGTCTACGTTTGTCGCGACAAGGCGGCCCGGCTCAAGTCGGATGGGCGGCTGTGCGACCTGGCACCGACGCTGCTGCACATGCTGCGTAAGCCAGCCCCCGAGGAGATGACGGGTAACGTGCTGATCGATGATGCGTAACGCAGGCTCGTCCCAGGCCACTCCCCACGACAGGATCCGCCCGACGTGACACCCAGCAAAGACAGCCTCTCATGTCGGCGCGGGCAACGCAGAAACGGGCTCTCTCTCCTGCTGGCCGGCAGCTTGCTGCTGGCCGGCCCTGTCTTTGGCCAGGCCAACCCGCAGGAGGCCCGCGCGCGGCTGGACAGCCTGGCCACCGACATCCAGGCGCTGCAGGGCAAGCTGGAAGATACCCAGGCCGCTCGTGGCGACGCCCAGGATGACCTGGAGCAGGTGGAGACGGCGATCGGCCAGACCCACAAACGCCTGGACTCGCTGCAGGCGGAGCGCCGGCAGTTGGACGACGAGGTCGCCGACCTCCAGCAGCGACGCCAGGGCCTCGCCGAGGATCGCCAGCGGCAGCGCGAGGCGCTGGCGCGGCAGTTCGATGCGCTCTATCGCCTCGGTACCACGCCGCAGCTCAAGCTGCTGCTCAATCAGGACGACCCTGCCGAGGTCGATCGACTCCAGCACTATCTCAACGCGCTGTCGTCGGCGCGCCGGGAGCGCCTCGATCAGCTCCGGGAGATCAACCGCCAGCTCGACGACAACCTGGCGGAGATCGATCGGCGGCGCTCGCGTCTGGACGAGGTCCAGGCCGATCTCGAGCAGCAGCAGCAGCGCCTGGCATCGAGCCTGAAGGAGCGTCAGGCCCTGGTGGCCAAGCTGAACGGCCGCTACGACAGCGAGCAGTCCCGTCTCGAGGATCTCAACCAGGACCGCGCCCACGTCGAACGCCTGCTGGACCGCATGCAGAAAGAGCTCGCCAACCTGAACAAACCGCCCCCCTCGACCGACATTCGTCAGACCAAAGGCGGCCTGCCGTGGCCCGTGCAGGGGACGATGCTGTCGAGTTACGGCAGCGGCGAGGGCATCAATCGCAACGGTATTCTGATCGGGGCGCCGGCAGGGACAGCGATCAAGGCCGTTCATGCCGGCCGGGTGGTCTTCGCCAACTGGATGCGCGGCTTCGGCAACCTGCTGATACTCGACCACGGCGACGGCATTCTCACGCTCTACGCCCATCTCCAGCAGATCGACGTCGATCCCGGGCAGCAGGTCTCCAACCGGCAGACGGTGGGGGCGGTCGGCAATACCGGCGGTCAGTCGCGTTCGGCACTCTATTTCGAGGTACGTCAGAACGGGAACCCGATCAATCCCGGCAGCTGGATTGCCAAACGCTGATCGGCAAGCTGGATCATCGACCCGGCGAAACGCTATGCTGGGTTATCAAACGCCGTTCCTTCACGGGTATCGGTATCGCCAGACGCCTCGGGTACCGGCATGAGCCAGACTGCCGAGATCACCGGCGCTGGCGAGTCCATCCAGCTCGAGTCGCGGAGACCGCATGAATTCAAGCCGCCTGAAGCAAGGGCCTGCCCGCGCGGATCTTCTCGCCCGGCGAGCCGACTTCGTCCACACGCTGGGCGCTGCGCTGCTATCTGCACTGGTACTGATCGTGGGCCTGGTCCCGGTCGCCCAGGCCCAGGGCGACAGCGCCGCCGCAGCGCCCACTCAGGCGGAGCAGGATGCCGCCAACGGCCTGCCGGTGGAGGATGTCCAGACTTTCGCCGAGGTCTTCGAGCGCATCAAGCGTACCTATGTGGAGCAGGTCGACGACAAGACCCTGCTGCGCAACGCCATGCGCGGCATGCTCAGCCAGCTCGACCCCCACTCCGAGTATCTCGACGCCGATGCCTTCCAGAACCTGCGAGAGAGCACCGAGGGCGAGTTCAGCGGCGTCGGTATCGAGGTCGGCCTGCGTGACGACCAGCTCACCGTCATCGCGCCCATCGACGACACCCCGGCCGCCCGTGCCGGCATTCAGCCGGGCGACCGCATCGTGGCCATCGACGGCACGCCGACCAGCAATCTGAGCCTGCAGGAAGCCGTGGACCTGATGCGCGGCAAGGCCGGTACCGATATCGAGCTGTTGCTGCTGCGGGATGGCGAACAGGAGCCCCGCGACCTGACGCTGACCCGCGAATCGATCCAGTCCGAGAGCGTCTCCAGCCGTCTGCTGGAGCCCGGCTACGGCTATCTGCGGATCAGCCAGTTCCAGAGCCGGACCGGCCAGCAGACGCATGACGCGTTGGAGTCGTTGCTGAAACCGGGGCCGCTGAAGGGGCTGGTGCTCGACCTGCGCAACAATCCCGGTGGCGTGCTCTCGAGCGCCGTCGACGTGGCCGATCAATTCCTCTCCAGCGGACTGGTGGTCTACACCAAGGGCCGGCTGGTCGATGACGACATGCGCTTTACCGCTCACGCTGACACGACGGCTCCCGACGTGCCACTGGTAGTGCTGATCAACGGGGGCAGCGCCTCCGCCGCCGAGATCGTCGCCGGGGCGCTGCAGGATCAAGGGCGTGGCGTACTGATGGGCACGCGCAGCTTCGGCAAGGGTTCGGTGCAGCAGGTGATGCCGCTGGGCAACGGCGACGGGCTCAAGCTCACCACCGCGCGCTACTACACCCCCAGCGGGCGTTCGATCCAGGCCGAGGGCATCGAACCCGACGTCCGCGTGGTCAGCGGCCGCCTGGAGGTCGAGGAGAACAGCGGCTTCCAGCTTCGCGAGTCCAACCTGCGCGGGCACCTGCTGAACGGCAATCCCGACCAGGCGGCGGACAACCCCGACACCCCGGTCGCGGCCAACGACTACCAGTTGGGAGAGGCGCTGAACCTGCTCAAGGCGCTCAACGTGGTGCAGCGACCCCGGGCGGCGTCAGCCCCTGCCACCCAGGAGAGCGCCAAGCCCGCTCCCTGACGAGCCGCGAGCCAGCGTGATCGGAAGATAACGATGCAACGGCTGCCCAAAAGGCAGCCGTTTCACGACAGGGGCTAGATGGGCGCTCCCTGGTGAAAGCGCAATTGCCAACTTCCTGACGTTAACCACCAGAGGGAGCAGCGTCTGGCCCAACGCTCGCACGACCCATCGGAACGAAGATTTGCGGAACGATAGAAAAGCAGCGCGGATTCTGCCGAAAGACGCAGACAATAATCTCCTTCTGCATGGATTCTGATATCCAGGCTCGCCTGGTCCTCGTACGCTGATTTGAGCACGTCGTCACGCGTGTAATGCTGCCCGGAGCGACCCACTTCATAGAAATCAGGGTGCAAATACTGGCAAATGGCCATCGGCGAGCGTCTGACGATTGGCTGATGCAACCTCCTCTCTCGCTCAGCGAGAACTGTCAGAAGTGTCGAATCTTCGGACCAGTCCTTCATCGACACCGCTCGGGTAGATCGCCGTACTCCCCCAGCGCCTGGCGAATCAGCAGCCGCTTCACCGGCATGAGGCGATTCACGCCGGAGAGCCCCCAGTTGCGGGCGAGCCGAAGCGCCGGTTGCCGGCTGCCGAATAACCGCTGGAAGCCCTGCATGGCGGCGAGCATGGCCGCGTTCTCGTTGCGTCGGCGGCGCTCGTAGCGAACCAGGATGCGTCGGTCTCCCGGCGGCGCACCGCGCCGTCTGGCGCGTACCCACTCCTCGGCGAGGACCGCGGCATCCATCAAGCCGAGATTGACGCCCTGTCCTGCCAGCGGATGCAGGCTGTGGGCGGCATCGCCGATCAGCGCCAGGCCGTCGTCGACGTAACGCTGTGCATGACGCTGGGTGATCGGGAAGTGTGGCGCGGCGTCGATGACCTCGACGTCGCCCAGCCGCTCGCCCAATCCGCGGGCGAGCTCGATGCCCAGTTGCGCTCGCCCCTCGTCGGTATCGGCCAGCGCCGTCAATCGCCGGGCCTCGCCAGGGGTGGTGGACCACACGATCGAACAGTGGTCGTCCCGACCGTCGATGACCAACGGCAGGAAGGCCAACGGGCCGGAGGCGAGGAAAGCCTGGCGCGCGACGAAGCCATGACCGACGGCGGTGCGCACGGTGGTCACCACCGCAGCCTGGCCGGTCTCGCGTTCGCTGACCGGAATACCGGCCATCGCCCGCAGCGGGGAGTTGGCGCCGTCGGCACCGACGATCAGCGGTGCCCATCGCTGCGACCCGTCATCCAGGGTTATCACGGCGTCACTGTCATGGCGGATACCGTCGCGAGCCACGCTCTGTCGGCGTTCGTAGCCGGTCACTCGAGCCTCATGCAGCCACTCGACGTTGGGTAGCGACTGCAGGCGTCCAGCCAGTCCGGCCAACAGCAGGTCGTTCTCGACGATATGTCCAAGCGCATCGACACCCACCTCGTCGGCACCGAAGTCGACCTCGCCGCTACCTTCGGCGTCCCAGACCTGCATGCCCCGGTAGGCGGACACCCGGCGGGAAGCGATCCAGGGCCAGACGTCCAGCGCCATCAGCAGACGCTGCGAGGCCGCCGTCAACGCACTGACGCGCAGCGCCGGTTTGCCCTGCCCCAGGCGCGCATCGCTCCCCGGCGCCGGCGCCGCATCGACCACGGCCACCTGCCAGCCGGCTTCACCCAGCAGCAGGGCCAGCGTGGAGCCGACGATCCCGCCGCCGACGATGATGACAT
>NZ_CALFQK010000122.1:0-16094 GCF_937921195.1 uncultured Salinicola sp. | reverse complement strand
GAGCCGGTCGAGCAGCGCATCCGTCAGCCGGCGCGCACCCTCGCGATTGGCGGAGATGACCGACGGCGCGGTCGTGCCCGGCAGGTCGAGGTTGAGGCTGGCGATCCCCGCGGCACTGCACATCTCGGCAATGGCATCCGGGTTCGTCGCCCCGGTGCAGATCAGGTGTTCGACGCGATAGGCCAACATCATCCTGGCCGCCTCGCGCTCCTGGTCCGGGTCGCGGTTGGTGCAGGAAACGATGGTGAAGATGCCACGCCGGCGAGCCTCGGCCTCGAATATCTGGGCGATCGAACTGAAGTAGCGGTTGTCGTAGAGCGGCAGAATCATGCCGAGGATACCGGACCGATCGCGCCGCAACGCCCGCGCCTGCATGTTGGTCGAGTATCCTTCCCGCTCGGCCAGATCGAGGATTCGCCGAGCCAGCTTGCGGCTGATCCGACGGCGCTGCCACGTGCCGTTCAGGACGGCACTGACGGTACTCGGCGAGGATTTCGCCAGCTTGGCGAGATCGTAGATGGTCAGCTTTCTGGATGGCTCGCTCGACACTTGGCCCCTCCCCTTCGTTAGATCAAAAGTAGCATTGACCCGATCGATGCAGAAACCAATAGTTGCACAACCGATTGCGCATTCATAACTGACTTTGGTCAGAAGCGCTGAAAGGGTGTTTACGAGTTCGACCAGGGAAAGCCAGAGCGGGGCCGAGATGACACCGTCCGAAAAAGGACCTGGCTCGCGTACGAGGTCGATCTCAACGCTGTCTCGCCTAGCGCAGGCATTGTGTAAACACCCGCTGAGCCGGCTGCGCTGTCGGACCACCAACGACGGGGAACCGATCATGAAACGCAACTTGTATCTCGCCGCGACCGTTGTCGCGGGCGTCATCGGCAGTGCCGGCATGGCGCAGGCTCAAGACAAACCCACCATCGCGGTCGTGGCCAAGGTCGGCGGGATACCCTGGTTCAACGCCATGGAGCAAGGCATCGAAGAGATGGGCGACGAACTCGGCGTCGATGCCTACATGGTCGGCCCGACCAGCGCCGACCCCGCGCTGCAGGTGCGTGCGGTGGAGGATCTCATCGCTCGCGGCGTGGATGTCATCGGCGTGGTGCCCAATGATCGCGAGGTGCTGGAGCCGGTGCTCAAGAAGGCCCGCGACCAGGGCATCATCGTCCTCACCCATGAAAGCCCCGACTCCGAGAACATCGACTACGACTTCGAGATGATCTCCGCCCAGCAGTTGGGTGAAGAGCACGCCAAGCTGCTGGCCGACACCACGGGCTGCGAAGGCTCCTACGCCGTCTACGTCGGCGGACTCAACGTGCCGGCCCACAACGCCTGGGCCGATGCCGCCGTTCAATGGCTCGACGCGAACTGCCCGGACATGAAGCAGGCCGCCGATCGCTTCGGTGTCGCCGAGAGCGTCGACGACAGCCGCAATACCACCCTGGATCTGATCCGCGCCCATCCGGACCTGGCCGGTATCATGTCCTTCGGCAGCCAGGGCACCATCGGTGCGGCACGAGCCGTCAAGGAGCGGGGTCTGGCCGGGGACATCAAGGTCATGGGCCTGTTCTCCCCCGGACAGGGGCGCCGCCTGGTCCACGAGGGCGTCATTACCGGCGGTTTCCAGTGGAGCCCGCTGGAGGCCGGCAAGGCTTTCGTCGCACTCGGCGACAGACTCTACGACGGTGGCGAGATCGCCGATGGCGACGACCTGCCGGTACTGGGCAAGGTACGCCTCGACGGTCATACCCTGTTCGCCTCCAAGCCACTGGAGCTGAACGAGGAGACGGTCGATCAACTGGCCGAACTCGGCCTTTGAAGCGCTTCGACCGTCATCGCCGCGCGATACCCGCGCGGCCTTCCTTCATCTTGCCTTCCGGGAGAGACAGCGATGGATGACATCGCACTACGGGCCGAGGGTGTCAGCAAGGTGTTCGGCCAGAGCCGGGTACTCGATGACGTCTCCTTCGAGCTTCGTCGTGGCGAGGTGCTCTGCCTCGCCGGCGAGAACGGCTGCGGCAAGAGCACGTTGATCAAGATACTCAACGGCGTCTACACACCGGAAGCGGGGGCGACCTTCTCGTTCGGCAATGCCACCGCCGTGAGCCGTATCACCCCTCACGACGCCCGCGCGCTCGGGATCCACGTCATCTGGCAGGATCTGGCCCTGTTCCCGCACCTGAGCGTTGCCGAGAACATCGTCTTCGACGATTACGTGGCCAGCCCCTGGCGCCCGCTCTCTCGGCGTGCCGCCCGCCGCGCGGCGCGTGAGGTGATCGAGCGCCTCGGAGTTCCCCTCGACCCCGACACTCGGGTCGAAGATCTCTCCATCGCAAGGCGCCAACTGGTGGCGATCTGCCGGGTGCTGCGCGCCGGCGCACGCATCGTGTTCATGGACGAGCCCACGGCCTCGCTCACGCGCAACGAAGTGCAGACCCTGCTGGAGATCACCCGCTCGCTCTCGGCGCAGGGCATCTCGATCGTCTTCGTCAGTCACCGGCTGTCGGAGGTGCTGGCAGTCTGCCAGCGGGTGACCGTGCTGCGTAACGGCGCCCTGGTCGGTACCTACTCGACCGAGGGCATGACCCAGACCCGGCTATCGCAATTGATGACCGGCCACGAGCTGGCACTCACGCCGCGTGAGCCCAACGGTGCCGTTGAGCCGGTGCTCGAGCTGCGCAATCTGAGCCGTACCGGCGAGTTCGAGAACGTCTCGCTGACGCTGCACCGCGGCGAGATACTGGGGCTCACCGGACTGCTGGGCGCGGGACGCACCGAGCTCGCCCATGTGCTGTTCGGCATGACGCGCCCCACCGGCGGAGAGCTGCTCAAGAACGGCAAGCCGCTGACACTGCGCTCCAACCGGGACGCGATCCGCCACGGCATCGCCTATGTCTCCGAGGACCGCCTGAACCTGGGGCTGGTCCAGAATCAGTCGATCATCATGAACACCGCCGTGACGGTACTGGACGAACTGGAGAAGCCAAGGGGCTTCCTCTCCCCGCGACGTCTTCGCGAGCTGACCACCGAGTGGATCCAGCGTCTCGGCACCAAGGTCAACGACGCCGAACTCGCGGTCTCCTCTCTCTCCGGTGGCAACCAGCAGCGGATCGTGCTGGCCAAGTGGCTGGCGACCAAGCCCGACGTACTGATTCTCGACTGCCCCACGGTGGGCGTCGACGTCGGCGCCAAGGCGGGCATCTTCGACATCATTCGGACCCTCGCCGACCAGGGCATGTCGATCATTCTCATCTCGGACGAGGCCAGCGAAATCTGGATGAATTCGGACCGCGTCGTGGTCCTCAAGGCGGGCCGGATCAGCCGCGAACTCACGCCGACCACCACTACCGAGGCATCCCTCGAGGAGATCATCAATGCCTAGACTGCACCTCGGCACCGAGGGGGTGCTGGCCGCGATCATCGTCGTGCTGTGCATCGTTCTCGGGCTGACCACGGATACCTTCCTGACCACGCAGAACCTGTTCGACCTGCTCAACAACCAGTCCGTGAACATGATCTTCGCCGTCGGGCTGGTGGTGGTGCTGATCGCCGGCGGCATCGACATCTCGTTCGCGGTGGCGGCGTCGGTGGTGCAGTACGTGGTCATGACGCTACTGATCGATCACATGGGCGGCGGCAACTGGCTGATCGGCATCCTCCTGTCGATGGCCGTGGGGAGCCTGCTCGGCCTGGTCAATGCCTTCCTGATCCACCGTTTTCGCATCGTCTCGATCATCGTCACCATCGGCACCTTCAACCTCTACTTCGGGCTGCTGATGGTCTTCACCGGCGGCGTCTCGATCTACGACATCCCGGACTGGCTCTACTATTCGGTTCCCCTGATCGATCTGCCCGCCGCACGCGGCAGCGCGACGCTCTATCTCCCTGTCGCGGTGATGGCCGCGATGAGCCTGGCCACTGGCTTCATTCTTACCCGGACCGGATTCGGCCGCGCCATCTACGGCTTCGGCTCGAGCCCGGAGGCGGCCCGGCGCTCAGGGGTGCGGGTGGGACTGATTCACGCCTTCGCCTACGGCTGGCTGGGTCTCTGCGCCGGTGTCGCCGGCCTGATGCAGGCCCACATCGTGCAGGAGGTGGTTCCCAACGCGCTGATCGGCCAGGAGCTACCGATTCTCGCAGCCGTGGTTCTCGGCGGCGCGACGCTCGGCGGCGGGCGCGGCTCGGTGACCGGGGCGCTGCTCGGCGTGCTGCTGCTGGCCGTGGTGCAGAACGGGCTCAACCTGCTCGGCGTGACCCCCTACGCCTTCCGCATGATCGTCGGTTTCATCATTCTCGTCGCGATCACCTGCAGCAATCTCGACAAGCTGCTGCCGCGTCGCGCGATTCCCAAGGAGGCACGCCCATGAGCGCCGTATCCGCCCCCCGCCGGGCCTTTCGTCCCGGCGCCGAGTCGCTCGAAATCGGCATCATGGCGCTGCTACTGGTCGTCAGCTTCGCGTTCTTCGCCTTGATGGCGCCCGGGTTCTTGAGCGCGGTCAATGTGCGCTCGATGGCCGTGCAGCTCCCGGAACTCGGCCTGCTCTCGCTGGCCATGCTGGTGCCGATCATCTCCGGCGGTCTCAATCTGGCGGTGACCTTCACCGCCAACATCGCAGGGCTGACCACCGCCTGGCTGGTGCAGAACGCGCTCGGCGATGCTGGCGTGATCGGCATCGTCGCGGGTATCGGCGCCGGGCTCGCCGTCGGCAGTGCAGCCGGCTTGCTGATCGGCGTCATCGTGGCAAGGGTCGGCGCTCACCCGATCCTGGTCTCGCTGGGGGCGATGATCTTCCTCCAGGGGCTGGGGGAATTCCTGACCCGGGGCGGCGGCATCTCCGGCATGCCGGCAGGCTTTCAGTGGCTCGGCAGCGGCAGCTTGATCGGCATCCCCGTCCCGATGCTGATCTTTTTGCTCTCCGCCGGCGGGCTCGCCTACTTCATGCAGTTCACCCGTACCGGATTCTCGATCCACATGATCGGCTCCAACCTGCGTGCCACCGAGTACTCGGGTATCAATGTGCGCCGTGTGTTGATCGTGCTCTACACCCTCTCCGGGCTGCTGGCGGCGATCGCTGGCATGGTGATGCTGGCACGCTTCAACTCGGTACGCGTGGGCCATGGCGAAAGCTATCTGCTGATCACGGTTCTGGCCTGCTTCCTCGCCGGCGCCAATCCATTCGGCGGCTTCGGGCGCGTGCTGCCGCTGGTACTGGGCCTGATGAGCCTCCAGGTGATCGCCTCGGGCATGAATCTGATGGGCGCCAGCCAGCACCTCGCCACCGCCGTGTGGGGCGCATTCCTGATCGTCGTCATGACACTGCGGATGCCCTTTCTCAAACGCTCTTGAACAGGCCAACCATGACCGAGACACACTATTCACTGGGCGTCGACATCGGCACCGGCAGCGCCCGCGTCGGGGTCTTCGATGATCGCGGCGAGCTGCTGGGCGAGGCGAAGGCACCGATCGCCATGCATCGCCCCCAAGAGCATCACGTCGAGCAGAGCACCCGCGATATCTGGCGAGCCATCTGCGACGCCACCCGCCGCGCCGTCGACACGGCGGGTATCGAGCCGGCCCGGGTCAAGAGCCTGTCAGTGAGCGCGACCTGCTCGCTGGTGCTGCTCGACCGCCAGCATCAGCCGCTGGCACTGTCGACCGGCGACGAGGGCTGGAACATCATCGTCTGGATGGATCACCGGGCCACGGCGGAAGCCGAACTCTGTACCGCCACCGGCGCTGCCCCGCTGGCCAATCTCGGCGGCGTGATGTCGCCGGAGATGCAGATGCCCAAGCTGATGTGGCTCAAGCGCAATCGACCAGCGTTGTACAACAGCATCGGCTACGCCGGTGACCTCGGCGACTGGCTGGGCTACCACTGCACCGGTATCGATCGCCGCTCGGTCTGCACCCTGGCCTGCAAGTGGACCTTCGACCCACGGCCGAACCGCGGCTGGGACCGGGACTTCCTCGCCCAGGTCGACATGGCGGATGTGCTCGAGCGCGCCGCACTACCCGATCGCGCCGCCGCCGTGGGCGAACCTTTGGGGCCGCTGAGCGAGACCGCCGCGGCCGAACTCGGACTCACCACCGATTGCCTTTTCGCCGTCGGCATGATCGACGCCTACGCCGGCGCCATGGGCACGCTGGGGCGCAGCCTCGACGCGCACTCGGCGCGTCGGCTGGCGGTGATTGCCGGCACCTCGACCTGTCATATCGGTGCCCAACCGGAGCGTCGTGAAGTTCCCGGCGTGTGGGGCCCCTACCCGGGTGCACTGTGCGACGGATTCATCGCCAACGAAGGTGGCCAGAGCCTGACCGGCGCGTTGCTGGACCATATCGTCGCCCTGTTCAGCGCGGGTAGCGACTTCGGCGACGATCCCCACGGCGCGCTTTCGGCACTGCTGCTGGAGCGGCTGGCAGCAGGCGATCCGGCCCCGGACCTGCACGTTCGCCCGGACTTCATCGGCAATCGTTCGCCGCTGGCAGACCCCGAGATCCGCGGCGCCATCGTCGGCCTCACGCTGGAGTCGCCCAGAGAGACTTTCATCAAGGTGTACTGGGCCGCGGCGACGGCGCTGGTCTACGGGACGCGCGCCATCATCGAGCGCATGAACGCCAACGGCTATGCCATCGACACGCTCCATCTCAGCGGTGGCCACAATCGTTCCCCGCTGCTGCGCAAGCTCTATGCCGACGGCACCGGCTGTCGGGTGGTGCTGTCGGAAGCGCCGGAGCCCGTGCTGCTGGGCGCCGCGGTAGCCGCCATGGCATCTCGGCGGGACGGGGATCTACTGGCCGTCGCTCGTGAACTTGCGCCCAGCGAGGGTGTGCTCGAGCCAGACCCGACGACAAGGGAGCTCCACGAGAGACGCTATACCGCGTTTCGCGATCTGTTCGGTGGACGCCTGGACTGAGCGCGAGACGAGGTGCCCGCGCCAGGCGTGCGGTGATCAGCCCATCGCCGCCACCGGCTTGCGGCGATGGCAGGTCTCGGCGTGGTCGTTGACCATGCCCACTGCCTGCATCCAGGCGTAGACGATGACCGGGCCGACGAACTTGAAGCCGCGCTTCTTGAGCGCCTTGGAGATATCGACAGAGAGCGGTGTCTGGGTGGGAACCGAACCGTCGCTGCCGATAGAGTCCTGGATCGGCCGCCCACCGACCATGCCCCACAGGAACTCGGAGAAATCTTCGCCGCTGTCACGCATGGCGAGATAGGCACGCGCGTTGCCGATCGTCGCCTCGATCTTGGATCGCGAGCGGATGATGCCGGCGTTGCCCATCAGCCGTTCGACATCGTGCTCGTCGTATCGGGCGATCCGCTCGGGATCGAAAGCTTCGAACGCTTCGCGAAAGGCGTCGCGCTTCTTGAGAATGGTGAGCCAGGAGAGCCCCGCCTGGAAGCCGTCCAGGATCAGCTTTTCCCACAGTGCGCGGCTGTCGTACTCCGGCACGCCCCACTCCTCGTCGTGGTACTCGGCATTCAACGGGTGACTTCGTGCCCAGGCGCAGCGCGGCAGGTCGGGATTTGGCTCGGTCATGCTCGGGTCTCGTCGATGGAGGGCAGTGGTTCAATTGTGACATCCCCGCGCGAGGGATTTAAGTTGCTCCGAGTCAGAGTCAGCGGTTACGGGAATCACGCCCTCGCACAGAGGCCACGTACCGATATTGACGCTCAACACACCATCGACAAGGCCTGAAAGGGTTCATTTCAAGCATTGCGTCGAAAAATACACTGAAAAAACGATCTATCACGCTTTCGTGATGAATCACCGTTTCTCTCACGGGTAACTTCATCATCAGTTGGATCAGACGACCAACGTCAACCGATGACAATGGAGTTGCCTTATCATGAAAATTCAAATCCTCTCCGCACTTGCACTGGCCTTCGTACTGCCACTTTCCGCTCAGGCCAATAGCGCCATGGCAGAGGCCGCCTTCGAGAAAAATCGCGAGATGCTGAGCGCACCCACGAGTGACGCTGACGCGTCGACAGGGGCAGGCCACAATGCCAGCGTGACCGTCAGTGGCCACAGCGACGCGGCCAATAATGCTCTCCAGCAGGTAGCCGAGAGCACGCACCGAATCACGATGGTCATGTCCGGTACCGGCACGCTTTCCGCCAACGGCCAGAGCGCAGCCGCCAGCTCGGCTCTCACGGCCGTCAACGGAGGTTGAACAGGGATCCGGATTGGGGCGCGAGGAAATCGATAGTTCTCGACCGAGATCGAACCGTGATGTCCGGATATTTCGCTCGAGTCATTGCAATCATCATCATCAAGAACACCCGATAGTGGGCTTTTTTCACATCAATGGGCCACGAATTCCATAGGGAACCGTGGCCCATGACTCTTTTACTCGGGTGCTCGAAGCTGAAGTAAGTAGCACCCTGTTTTCCGTTATTGAAGTACGCCGTGCGGATCGATCACGAATTTCTTGGCCGCGCCGCCATCGAAGTCGGCGTATCCCTGCGGTGCCTCATCCAGCGAGATGGTCTGCACGTTCACCGCCTTGCCGATCTGGACCCTGTCGTGAAGGATCGCCTGCATCAACTGACGCTGATAGCGCATGGCCGGCGTCTGACCGGTGTGGAACGACATCGCCTTGGCCCAGCCGAGGCCGAACTTCATCGAGATATTGCCGTGCTTGGCGTCTTCGCTCTCGGCGCCCGGATCTTCGGTGACGTAGAGCCCCGGGATGCCGACCCGGCCGCCGGCCTGGGTGATCTCCATGGTGGCGTTGAGCACCGTCGCCGGCTGCTCGTGAGAATGGTTGTGACCATGGCAGTTGGCTTCGAAGCCCACCGCATCGACCGCGGCATCCACCTCCGGCACGCCCAGCACCGACTCGATCAATTCCGACATGCTGGCGTCCTGCTTGAGGTCGAGACCGACGCAGCCGAAGCTGCGCGCCTGATCGAGGCGCTTGTCGTTCATGTCGCCGACGATCACGCAGGCCGCGCCGAGCAGCTGGGCGGAGACGGCAGCGGCCAGCCCCACCGGACCCGCACCAGCGATATAGACCGTCGATCCCGGCTGGACACCGGCGGTCACGCAGCCGTGGAAGCCGGTGGGGAAGATGTCCGAAAGCATGGTCAGATCGAGGATCTTCTCCATCGCCTGCTCCTTGTCGGGAAAGACGAGCAGCTGGAAATCGGCGTAGGGCACCATCACGTACTCGGCCTGACCGCCGACCCAGCCGCCCATATCGACATAGCCATAGGCGCCACCGGCGCGATCACCGTTGACGTGCAGGCAAATATGGGTATCGCCGCGCTTGCAGTTGCGGCAGCGGCCGCAGGCGACGTTGAACGGCACCGAGACGATGTCGCCCTTCTTGATGAACTCGACGTCGCGACCGCACTCGATCACCTCACCGGTGATCTCGTGGCCGAGCACCAGCCCTTCCGGCGCCGTGGTTCGGCCACGCACCATGTGCTGGTCGCTGCCGCAGATATTGGTGGTCAGAATCTTGAGGATGACGCCGTGATGGCACTGGCGGCTGCCGAGCGCCAGCTCAGGGAAAGGGATGCTCTCGACGGCGACCTTGCCGGCGCCGCGAAAGACGACGCCTCGATTGGCGGATGAAGACATGGTGTGAACTCCTGGGTCTGGTCTCGGAATGCCTTGCGTCGTGCCGCTCTGGCGACGACATCGAAAGAAGGCGCGAGACCAGACTAGGAGTTACCTCGATGGTGAAACGGTCTCGTCACGCCACCGAATGACGCTGCGACGACAGCCGCCAGGTCCAAAGGTCTAACGCTTGCAGCTCTTTGCTCTTTGCTCTTTGCTCTTTGCTCGTAGCTCGTAGCTCGTAGCTCGTAGCTCGTAGCTCGTAGCTCGTAGCTCAGAAATCGATGACGACTTTCCCCCGCGGCTTCGAGCAGCATGACAGGATGAAACCCTCGGCTTCGTCCTCCTCGGTGATGCCGCCGTTGTGCTCCATCTCGACCTCGCCCTCGAGCTTCATCACACGACAGGTACCGCAGATCCCCATCCCGCAGGCCTTGGGAATATGCAGCCCCAGCTTGGCCGCCGCCGAGTGAATGGTGTCGTTCTCGCTGACCCGGATACTCTTGCCACTGCCGGTGAACTCGACCGGCATCAGCGTCGCCGTGTCGACCTCCTCGGCGTCGGCTTCAGCCTGCTCGGCCAGTTCCAGCACGTCCTCCTGAACGCTCAACGGCGTCGCGCCGAAGGACTCCTGGTGGTAGCTGGACATGTCGAAGCCATCTTCCTGCAGCACCTGGCGCACCGCCTTCATGAATGGCGCCGGCCCACAGCAGAACACTTCCCGCTCGAGATAGTCGGGCGCCATCAGCGTCAGCATCTGCCGCGTCAGATAGCCCCGAAAACCGGACCAGGCCTGGCTGAGCTCGTCGCTGCGCTCGCATACGATATGCAGACGGAACTCCGGCAGGCGCGAGAACATGTGCACCAGTTCACGGTGGTAGATGATGTCGTTGGGCGCCTGAGCGCAGTGGATGAACTCCAGGTCGACGGCGGCATTGGTATCGAAGAACCAGCGCGTCATCGACATCAACGGCGTGATCCCGACACCGCCTGACAGCATCAGCACTTTCTCCGCCGGGTGATCGATGACGTTGAAATCGCCGACCGGCCCGTGAACCACCATCGGGTCACCGATCTTGAGATTGTCGTGCAACCAGTTGGAGACCTGCCCCCCCGGCAGCCGCTTGACGGTGATCGAGAAGCTGTAAGGAATCGAGGGGGAGCTGGAAATCGTGTAGGAACGCATCACCGGCTGACCGGCTATCTCTAGCTCCAGCGTGACGAACTGCCCCGGCTTGAAGAAGAACATCACCGGCTGGTCGGCCATGAAACAGAACGTCCGCACGTTCCAGGTTTCCTGAATGACCTTGACGCACCGCACCTGATGTCGGCCGTTGGTCCAGGTTTGCGTATTGACCGGATTGAAGAATTGCATCGTCACCGCACTCGATCGGGGAAATGGCCAGGGCGAGAACGCCAATCCGCACAGCCGCTTCCGGTGAATTACCATCCTCAGCGGATTCTGCGCACGCCGACGCGGACCGACTTGCCTATCAACGACACGGGCATGCCAACCACCCCCAGGTGCTGCCAAAACCTCGATGCCGATACGAAAATTGACTCCCCGTGACACCCGCGCAGCTTCCTGGGCGCCAGGGTATCGACAGGTGACTTCCCGGTGAGCATTTGTGCTTGGCGGTCGGCCTGGCATCGACGAGTGTCGCGGCTGGACAACTTCCAAGCTATCGCCTGAGCGACACTCCGCCGAACGGATCGAATTGCTACCGACTAGCCACGCGCCGCCACACCCAGGTCGATCCCGCCAATGGGCTCGGGAAAGACCCACACTCTATTGTTTGATGAGGATGCGACCATGTCACCACTTCCACGCGACAGCCTGGATGACGCTCTCAGCGCGACCCGCAAGGCCGTGGCGGATATGCTGGATCAGCGTGACCCGACCTATTCGCTGCCCCAGCCCTTCTACAACGACCCGCGGCTGTTCCAGGTAGACATGGAGGAGATCTTCGAGAAGCAGTGGCTGTTCGCCGGCATGAGCTGCGAGATCCCCGCCAAGGGCAACTACTTCAAGCTCGAAGTGGGCAGCAACTCGATCATCGTTCTGCGCGGTGCCGAAAACAAGATTCACGCCTTTCACAACGTCTGTCGCCACCGCGGCTCGCGCCTGTGTCTCAAGGACAAGGGCAAGGTGGCCAAGCTGGTCTGCCCCTACCATCAGTGGACCTACGAACTCGACGGCCGGCTGCTGTTCGCCGGCAGCGACATGGGTACCGAGTTCGACATGAGCGCCTATGGCCTCAAACCCGTAGCGGTGAAGAGCGCCGGAGGCTTCGTGTTCATCAACCTGAGCAAGGACCCTGAGCCGATCGACGACTTCCTGGTCTCGCTGGAGCACTATCTCTCGCCCCACGAGATGGACAACGTCAAGGTCGCGGTGGAGTCCAACATCGTCGAGCGCTGCAACTGGAAGCTGGTGATCGAGAACAATCGCGAGTGCTACCACTGCAACGGCGCCCATCCCGAACTGCTCAACTCGCTGATCGAATTCGACGATACCGATGACCCCCGCTCCACTGGCGAGTACCGCGATCTGGTCGCCCGCAAGCAGGCCGACTGGACCACCTGTGAGGTACCGTGGCAGCTGGCCCGATTCGGCAAGCGCAACCGTCTCACCCGCACCCCGCTGATCGACGGCATCGTCTCGATGACCATGGACGGCAAGCCAGGCTGCAACAAGCTGATGGGCCATATACCCAACGCGGACATGGGCTCGCTGCGCATCCTCCACCTGCCCAACTCCTGGAACCACTTCATGGGCGACCATGCCGTGGTCTTCCGCGTGCTGCCGCTGGGTCCGCAGGAGACGCTGGTCACCACCAAGTGGCTGGTGCACAAGGATGCCGTCGAAGGGACCGACTACGACCCCGAACGGCTGCGCCAGGTGTGGGACGCCACCAACGATCAGGACCGCCGCCTGGCCGAGGAGAACCAGCTCGGCATCAATTCCCGCGCCTATCAGCCCGGCCCCTACTCGCAGACCTACGAGTTCGGCGTCATCGATTTCGTCAACTGGTACAGTGAGACACTGCGGGCCAATCTCGACGTCGAGACATCGCCTCAGCTGCAGGTCGCCTCGCAGTAACGCTGCACGGCTTCAGCGGCAAGCGATCCACGCTTTACCGGTCATCCACCCAGCAAAAAGGCGCTTCCCGAAGGAGGCGCCTTTTTGCTGGTTGCCAGGAGATTCGCGAACTAGAACTCCACCGTTGCCGAAAGCTTGAAGGTCCGCGGCTCTCCCTGAACCAGCGTCTGGGAACCGGTCGTCGCGGCAGACGCCCAGTAATCCTCGTCGGTGACGTTGTCGACGCCAGCCCTCCAGATCAGGCTGGCCTCGTTGAGGGGCATGGTGTAGCGGAAGCCGAGATCGAGACGATTCCAGGGATCGACCTCGAGGTTATTGGCCTCATCGACGTACTGCGAGCCGGTGCGGATGAACCGGCCGGTCGCCGTGAGCCGGTCCATGTGGGGGATATCCCACTCACCGCCCAGCACATAACGATAGGTCGGCACACCAGGCGCGTCGTTGCCATCGTTCTCACCATTGGTGGTATTACGGAGTTCCGGATCCATGAAGGTGGCACTCGCCAACACGCGCACGCCTTCCAACGGCACTCCATAGCCACTCAACTCGATGCCGCGGTTGCGTTGCTCGCCGTTGTAACCGGCAGTGTTGTCCTCAATGCTGACCTGCGGCTGCTCGATCTGGAACAGGCTGATGCCACCGCCGATATTGCCGTAATCGAACTTGGCACCGACTTCATCCTGCTTGGAGCGCACGATACCCAGTATTTCATTGGCATTCGTCAGGCTGGGATAATTGCTCTGGCTGGGCGCCGTTTCCCCCTGCTGCAACGCTTCGATGTGATTGGCGTAGAGCGAAATGCTGTCCGTCGCCTTGTAGACGATGCCGTAGATAGGCGTGACGCGGGATTCCGTGAAACGACTGTCGCGAACGCCAGTGTTGCCGTTGTAGTTGTTGACTTCGATTTCCTGATAGCGACCGCCAAGCGTCAGCAACACACGATCATCGAAGACTCCCAACGTATCGGACAAGGACACGCCGTTATTGTAGGTGCGCCCCGTTGTCGTCGGGTCACCAAGATCGCCGCTAGGGAAGTTGGGCTCACGAATGGGAACATCGACCGGATCATAGATATTGGTCGGTGCGCCGGTAAAGATGCCATCGAAGGCGACATCCTTGCGGGAGTAGACGCTGGAGTACCCCAGATTAACCTGATGGGAGACCGGTCCGGTGTCCAACTGCCCGCGCAAACCGACTTGGCTGGCGAAGGTCTCCGACTGATAAGCCGTATCGAGCTGGGAAACCGTGGCATCTCCATCTTCATTGATCACGCTAGGTGAGCCCGCCAGGCTCCGCTCGTGGGTACGATTCCCCCCGATCGCCGCATAGCCTGTCCAGGCGTCACTGAAATCGTACTCACCCCGCAGCATGGCGAAGTTGGTTTCCAGGCTCGCGTGATTCCAGCTCGGCGTGTAGTTGCTGTCGGCACCCGGCACCGACGGAACGGCGTCACCGGTGTAATTGGCCAGGTTCGCATTCAGGCGGCCGCCATCGATGACGGATTTCTGGTGACCGACGTCCAGCGATGCCCGAGCACGATCGCCTCGGTAATCCAGCCCTATGATCGCGGACGTATTCTTGCGGCTTTCGTCATCGATCGCCATATCGCCACGGCCGCGATTGATACTGGCCCGAATCCCATATTCATTCTGATCGCCGAAGCGCCGACCCACGTCGAGTTCGGTCTCGCCGTAGCTATCCGACTGATATCCCGTGGAAATTCGGGTGATCGGCTCGTCGGTCGCCCGCTTTGGCTCGATGTTGACCGCGCCGCCAACGCCAGTGCCGCCGGCCGGCACGCCATTGGCGAACGCACTGGCACCTTTGAACAGTTCGACCCGCCCCATCATGCTGGTGTTGATCAGCTGGCGTGGCAGTACGCCGTATAGCCCACCGTAGGAAATATCGTCACCGTACAGGTCGAAGCCGCGGACCTTGAATGACTCCGAGTAGTTGCCGAACCCCTTGCCGACCATCACCGAGGCATCGTTTTGCAGCACGTCACCCAGCGTGTCGGCCTGCTGGTTCTCGATCAGTTCGCTGGTGTAACTGATGACGTTGAACGGCACATTCATCGTGTCCTGCTCGCCGAGAACCCCGATCCGTCCCCCGGCAGCGACCTGCCCGCCCGCAAAAACCGGCGGCGGCGTATCACCACTGGTCGTGATCGCCTGGCTGGTGACGGTGACCGTATCGAGGGACTGACTATCGCCAGGATTGCCTTGGGCCCAGCTCGTGGTGACGACAGGTGGCGCGCTTATGGTCACCGTAACAAAAGCCAACCTGCCGAAGAGACGTCTGTTCTCGGGAGACGCGATACCTGAGTTCATTAGCCTTGGACCTATCGATATGGGCGGGCGGAGTAAAAAGCGGGCCCATTCTATAGCGTCCCGAGATCAATATGAATAGAAACGAGAATCATTATTGAATTACGCATAACGCCAGATGTCGCAAGCCAGGCGTCATCCAACAAAAAGCCCGGCATTGGCCGGGCTTCTGTTCATGGCAGAGGTTCAGTGCAGAAATTGTCTACCAACGGTATTTCAGACTGCCGATGACGCTACGAGATTCGCCGTAGTAACACCAGTAGTCACAACCGCTGACGTACTCTTTATCCGTCAGATTGGTGACGTTGACCTGAGCGGTCCAGTGCGAATCGATGTCGTAGCTCGCCATCGCGTCATAAACGGTATAGGCCTCCACTTGGGTGTCGCTGTACTGAGGCGAGTCCACGCTGGTACCGATGTAACGCGCCCCGGCACCCAGGCCCAGTCCATCCAGCGCACCTCGATCGAAGTCGTAATCCAGCCACAGCGATGCCTGATGACGCGGTATCAGCCCGGCTCGAAGTTCCTTCTGAGTATCGCTGACATCCACCGTCACATCGGTGTAGGTGTAAGCCGCCGTGACCTGAAGGTTGTCGGTCACGTAACCCACCCCTTCCAGCTCGAACCCGCGCGAATGACGCTCCCCACCCTGGTTACTTGAGGAGCCGCCGCTGGGATAGAGCGTGTCACTCTCCTTCAGGTCGAAAACAGCTGCAGTGACATAACCATCCAGCCAATCGGGTGCGTACTTGAGCCCCAGCTCCCACTGTTTACCCTCGCTAGGCTGATAGGCATCACCATTCAGATCGTTGCCTATGTTGGGCGTGAATGACTCGCTATAACTCAGGTATGGCGAGAGACCGTAATCGCCCAGATACATGACGCCGCCGGTGTAGGACATCTGCGTATCGTCGTAGCTCTGATCCTCGCCCCCCTCCTGCTTGTTGGTGACGTCGACGCTATCGTGCCGCGCCCCGGCGAGCAGGACCCAGCGATCGTAGAGACGAAGTTGATCCTGAACGTAGACACCAATCTGCTCCTTGCCCTGATCGTAGTATGTCGGATCGCCGGGTTGGCCAATGCCG
>NZ_CALFQK010000121.1:0-11380 GCF_937921195.1 uncultured Salinicola sp. | reverse complement strand
TGCTCAGTTACGGTATGGCTACACTTCAATCGGAAATAGCGATAAGAAGCCATGATGGATTGTGTCATTTACATGCGGTGGTCGAGCGCTGAACAATCACGCGGATCGACACTCGAACGGCAAAGAGACGATTGTCGTCGCCACGCTTCGGAAAACGAATGGTCGGTAGTCGATGAACTCGTTGACGATGGTATCAGCGCTTTCAAGGGGCAGCATGCATCAACCGGTGCTTTAGGGAGATTCGTCGCCGAGGTGGACGCCGGACGGTATCCGGACGGGGTCGTCCTGCTATGCGAGAAATTGGACCGGCTTTCGAGGCAGGAGCCGGGGAAGGTGTTCCTTTGGATGATGAACCTCACCGAGGCCGGTGTTACTGTTGCCACTGTCGATGGGAGCCGTCGCTATTCGAAGGGCAATTTCGACATGGCTTCAATCATCGAGGTGGTGGTGAAGGCCCAGCTCAGTCATGAAGAATCCGAGAAGAAGAGCCAGAGGTTGGGTGCGGCTTGGGCGGCGAAGCGGCGCCGTCTGAACAGCGGCGAGAAGTTCGTGATGACCCGCCGTGCGCCTGCTTGGCTTGATGTGGTGGGTTCGCCGCCGGTCTTTATACCCAACTCGGAACGAGCCGAGATCGTTCGTCGTATTTTTGAGGAGACCGTTGCCGGCTTCGGGAAAGCCCATATTGCGCGAAACTTGAATCTGGACGGCGTGCCGCCGTTCGGGAGGGCCGAAGCCTGGCACGCCAGCTATGTTCAGAAGATACTTCGGAATCCGGCCGTCATCGGTGAATTGCACCTGGCCCAGAAGGCGCGTGGAGGCGAAAGGATGATGACCGGGGAGGTGATCCTCGATTACTATCCAATAGTGATCGATGCAGACCTCCATCGCCGCGCAATGCTCGCGATGAAAGAAAGGTCTCGCGTTTCGACCGGCCGCGGTCGACGATTGGTCAATCTGTTTTCGGGTCTCGCACGCTGTGACGCCTGCTCGTCGAAGATGATCTTCAGGAGCAAAGGCAGGAAGCAACGCGCTGACGGCTCATGGGTGAACGAAGACTATCTGGTTTGCGACGGCTACCAACGGGGCCGCGGATGCCAAAACCGCACCCACTACAACTACACGATCTGGGAGAATGGCATCCTCGACCCCATCATCTTCGAGGCTCTTCACGAAGACCATGCGGCATCGCAGTCCGAGCTGCGTGGAAACGAGATCGAGATCGCGCAATTGGAACGGATATGGGAGGTGGCCAAGGCAAAGGCCGATTCCGCTCTACGCATCGCCATAGAGACCGGGAGGCCCGAAGCACAGGTTGCCTGGACCGCGTTGACAGATGAGGTCGATATTGCCTCGACAAAGCTGGAGGAAGCTCGAGAAAGGCTTCTCGCCTTGAAACACGCGCCCAGCAAGGAGGAGCAATGGGAACGCATCAACGGTCTCCGTGCATCCCTGCACGCCGACGACGGGGATGTGAGATTCGAGGCTCGGTCCAAGGTCAGATCGGCGATCTTCGCATTGGTGACAGACTTGCGGTTCCACGGTCCAGACACGGTAGGGGTGACGATGATTGTGGGAAACGAATGGTCGGTGACCATAGATTACAATGACATGCTCGGCGGCACTGAGTGGATCAGAGGACCCATCGATCCAATGTCGTGATCCGCGCGACGTCGGATGAGGATGGGTAGCGATCGGCACGAGATCGTCAGCGATCGCTACTCAACAAGTTAACTCAGCAGATTGCCTTGCGAGTCGAACGGTATGGGGGTCGCTTCGAGAGCAAGTTCCTGACCGACAGCCTCCTTTTTGTGTACCGTCTCGATGCGCACGCCGCTCGGAAGCCGAGGCTTGCATTCTATCACATCCGCGACTTCGCGACCTTTGGCGGTCTTCGGCACGGTCTTGTTCCCAAGGTCGAGCCTGATCCGCCGCTCTTGGAAACGGATGCCATCGCCGAGAATGTATGTCCCTGTGAGCACTCCGTTCTTCCAGTAGACGATGATATGATTTCCATCCTCCATGCGGATGCTCTGCGATCTGCCCAGATCCCGATGGATCGAACGTAGCGTTTCTTCGATGGGGAGGTTGCGTTGGACATCCGGCCGGGACGTTCGTAGGCAGAGCCCGCATCCGTATAGGAACCGGTGATGACGAGGCCGTGCTTGTCTAGTCTGACGAAATAGGCGAGCCACGACGTACCGGGGGCGGCCCGGCCATGATGAACTATGCTCAGGTGTCGCGCAGTTCATGGGTACGATCGGCCCGGTGACGCACCGTGATGCCCGTCAGGTGCTCTTCGCCGTCGAGTGGTCCGACCTCGGTCTGCTAGTGGATTGTGATCCACGGATCCGCTTCCAGGCGCTTTGAAAGGTAGCTGGACATCGATGCTGCCAGCATCGTTTCCCTTACATGTGGATGCACACGTCCGGTGGATCGGCTGAGATCATCGCGGGCTGGCCTGCGGAAGTTTCGGCACCGATTATGACTGCATGGTCTCACGGCAGGATCGAGCTTCGATCTCGGTCGCAGCGTAGTACATGCCCCTCGGCGCGGCCGGGGGCGGTCGCTCAGGGTCGTAAGTCCGAGAAACGGCGGAGGAATTCGGCCTTTGCCTGTTGAGGGAGGAGACCACGTACCGTTATATCGGCTGGTGCGATCCCGGCCTCGACCGCCCAGTCCGCACATTCGGGAGCCATGACCTGCATCTGTTCGGCTGCCAGGACCCGCAGATCCGCTTCCTTGATGACCGGTTTGGCCGCCTTGCTCAATCCGAACCGCTCGTTGATCGCTTCTTCAATGTCGGCCTCGATTGCCTTGTAGTCGGGGAGCAGCTGTTTCAGGGGACGCGTGATGTCGCCTATGAAGGCTTCTGCGGCATCGTGCAGAAGTGCCTCGTACGCAAAGTCAGCGACAGTCTCGCTGACGAGGATGGAATGTTCCGCGACGGAATAGAATTTCCTGCATTGCCCAGCATAGCGGCAAACGTGGGCGAGTCCGTGGGCGACGTCGTCTATGTCGAAGTCGCTGCCAGAGGGATCGAGGAGATCGAAACGTTTGCCGCTCGCCAGCATGATCGTCGGCCCCTTCTGCGAGACGATGGCCAGGGTAGGTGAGAAAATGTTCACGCTGGTTCCTTTTGTCACGTGCGGTGCGTCGAGGCGTTGTCTAGGCAATTATAGGATGCATGAGGTCAAAACCAAAAACAGGAAGGAAGTGATTCCATGAAGCACCTGATTGTTCTGTCCGGACCGATCGGCGTAGGCAAATCCAGCTTCTTTGAAGCTTTGGAAACATTCGGTGCAGAACGCATCTCAACTCGCTCGTATATCCTGGATACGACCGGGTGCGAAAATGAGCGGCGGGCGCTTCAGGACGCAGGAGATCGGCTCGACCGCGAGACCGATGGCGGTTGGGTGGCCGACGCCGTGGAACCAGTGGTGGAAGCATCCAGCGCTCCGATCCTCGTTCTTGATTCCGCCCGCATCGCAAAGCAGGTCGCAGCATTGCGTTCAAGGTTCGGCGGGAAACTCGTCCACATCCATCTCTACGCGGACCACGAAGTGCTCGAGGAGCGATACATGACACGGGCCTCCGATGTCCGCGAGTTCGATACCTACGAGCAAGCCGCCGCCCATGGTACCGAGGCGCAGGTGTCGACGCTGGCCGATATCGCGGATCTCGTCCTGGATGGTTCCGCCGCGACCAGCGAGGAACTCGCTGCCACCGCGATGGCCTGGCTGGGTCAGCCGGCACCGCGCCTCGAGCGCACGCTCGACGTGATAGTTGGCGGACAGTACGGCAGCGAGGGAAAGGGCAATGTCTGCGCGCATCTGGCGGAGAACTACGATTGCCTTGTACGCATCGGCGGCCCGAACGCCGGCCATCGCGTGGCCGATCCCAAGTACAAGTATGTGCAGTTCCCGTCAGGATCGAAGTCGAACCCGAACGCGAAGATCGTCATCGCAGCCGGCTCGACGCTCTGGCTGCCGCAGCTCATGCTCGAGATGCTGGATCACGATGTGACGCCTGAACGACTGACGATCGATCCTCAGGCGATCGTGATCGACGATGAAGATCGTCGTATCGAGGCCGGGGATACCGAACGCGGCCTGAATCGGATCGCGACGACGGCACAGGGCGTCGGCGCTGCCGCCGCTCGGAAGATCCTCAATCGTGGTGATCCGGTCTTCGGCCCTCCCGTCAAGCTCGCGCGGGATGTCGAGCAGCTGCGGCCCTACGTCCGTTCCGCGCGTGAAGTCATCGAGGCCATGCTGGCGCAAGGCCGTCTGGTCATGCTCGAAGGCACTCAGGGTACCGAACTCAGCATTCATCACGGACGCTATCCCCATGTCACCTCGCGCGAGACGTCGAGCTCAGGCTGTCTGGCGGATGCCGGTGTCTCTTTCGACGTGGTGCGTGATGTCATAATGGTCGTGCGGACCTATCCGATCCGCGTAGGTGGACCGTCCGGCGCGATGGGTCAGGTGATTGATTTCGAAACGATCCAGGAGCGGTCGAACATTCCCATCGAGGAATTCGACAAGACCGAACGCGGCACGGTGTCCGGGCGAAAGCGCCGCGTTGCCGAGTTCGACTGGGCGCGCATTCGGCGTTCGGCGCAACTCAACGGCGCCACCAAGATCGCCCTCACCTTCGCGGACTACTTCGGCGTCGAGAACCGGGAGGCGACCGACTACGCGTCGTTGAACGAGCAGACCCAGGCGTTCATCCGGAAGCTTGAGATGGTAACCGGCGTCCCGGTCGCCTACGTCTCGAAGGCGTTCGCAAAGGATGGCGTTCTGGAGAAAGGAACCTGGACGTGAAAGTCGATACCCTCGTCGAGAAATACCCACGCCTCTATCACATGGCGCATGAGGGCGCGTGGCCGGCGATAGTAGAGCACGGGCTGCTGAGCGTGGAGGCGCTGCTCGATCTCTACGGCATCGAAGGCGAGGAACGGGAGGCGCATTTCGCCCGGCACCGGCCGGAGATTGTCCCGCTCTCCGCGGATGGGCTGCCCGGTGCGGTGCTGCGTGACCAGAAGCCGATGCGAGACAGCGCGTTGGAGAAGTGCCTGGAGGATGGGCTTCAGCCTTCCGACTGGTATCGGACACTCAATTCGAAATCCTTCTTCTGGCTGTCACGGAAACGGGTCTGGAATCTCCTGGACGCACGAGCGTACCGCGGACGGAAGCAGACGGTGCTCACCCTTGATACCGCGAAGCTTGTCGATGCCTACCGGGATCGTATCCTGCTCAGCCCGATGAACAGCGGCTCCACGATCTATGCCCCCCTGCCCCGAGGCAAGAGCACGTTCCGGCGGATCGAGGATTTCCCTTTCGAGGAACGCCGGAAGGCGGGTCGCGGCCTGTATGGCAATGTGGTCGAACTCCTGGTCGAGAGTGGGGTGCCTGACGTGTCCGAGTACGTCCTCGCGGTCCACGAGGCCGAGAAGGACAGACTGCTCGGAGAAGTCTGGCGCAGCGTTGACGCCACGGACGAAGACCACCCTTAGGCGTGGGTCTTGGTGGCCGTGAAACGGGCTGGCCGTCCTTCCTTGCGCAGCACATCGGCTATGTGACTTGTAAGACCCACCTTGCCCTCGACCAGGACGCCAGCCCCGCGCGGCATCTCTGCGAGTAGGTCGCGGAGCGCAGGCAACCCGCACGAAACGTCGAACTCGAACCATTTTTCGGTCTCGCCGTCGACTATGACACTTCGGGTACTGACGCTCTGACCCCTGTGGAGCTGGACGCACCAGGCCGTCTTGCCGTCGTGGACCCATTCGAAGCGGACGGGGCCCAGTGAAGAGGAGAGACGCCGGTTCAGGTTCTCCACGTCCGCCCGGATTTCCTGAGGAAGATCGCCAGGCTGGACCCTGCCCGTCATGAATTCATCGCCCTCGCCTTGCACGCCTTCGATCAGGAAGCCGCCATCCGCCGTGGTGATTGCCGCACCTGAATAGCCGGCTGCCACGGCGTCCTGTGAGAGCACGGATGCGATCTGGTCCCCTTCCGGATCCTCCTTTTGCAGCAGTGTGAAAGGGTCGATCCAACCTTTTACCGTCGTATAGAGACCGGGCTGCTGCTCCGTCGGACAGGTCCGCGTCCACACTTCCTGCTCACCGGTCGATCTGCCGAACTCGAAGGGACGGATCCGTCTCGATATCACGAGTGTCCTCGGCACGCACGCTCCCGCGAGGTGCGCAATCATGAGGCCGAATGCCTTGTCGCCGATCATTCGGCTGAAGTTGTTCGGCCAGGTCACCTCGCCACCGGCAACCGAAGGAGCACCGAATTCGTGTTCCCAGAGCAAGGTGTGGGTCTGTTTCCAACCCATGGGCCGTGGGTGGATGCTGAATTCGGTCCGTTCTCCGATTGCCGCGTCGAGATCGGGGCGAAACCCGTACACCATTTCCAGAAGCGCCATGCCTTTCTCGAACGGCATCGAAGCCGTCCCGGGCTTCTCCACGCATCTGGGAGTGTCGTCGGGAGAGAATTCGAGCGTCTGACCCTGCAGTACCCCGGATACGCCGCCATCTGAGATGTCGACCGTCTCGTTCACGATCGTATGGAGGCCCTCCGCAGTGAGCCGCTCGACCGTCCTGCAGGCCTCCTTTGCACTCTTCAATCCATACACGAACTCCCGGCTGCGAGGATCGCTGGGGAGATAGCTGCGCACGTTGACCGAATGGTCTGCGCTCGCCGCGAGGAGTGTCTCGATAGCCTCGTGGGTATCGAGATAAAGCTGATTGGGTTCGTGACCGGCGATGCGCGAGTGGCTCTGCCTCGCCTTCCCGCTATCGGGACGGAAGGCGACGAACTGGGCGACGTTTCCCCGCATGGCGAGAGAGTCGAGAATCGCGTCCTTGTGATGCATGATGCGTTTCCTTTCGCTTGTGAGTTGACGGAGTTCAACCTCGTTCGGCCCACGATGCCCGATTGACCGCCTCGGCTTGGCATGGCGGTTTCTTGCTCGACGGATGCCTTTTCGGCCGTTGCGATGCGTGCCCACCGACCGTTGGCTTGGCTGGCATCGTCCGGGAGATGGCTAACACCCCGGGAACTACTTTAAAGTAGTTGCATTGATCTGCTCGACGGGATCGCTTTCTTGAAGGGACACGAGCCATGCAGCTTCCGCAATTCGACGAGGTGAGCCATCTTGCCGGTAGGGTTAAGGCCAGGGCGCCTCTTTTCGGCATCGGCACGAGGGAACTGGAGATGCTGTTGGCGCCGCTGCCGCCGAAGGAGACCTTCGAGGCGAAGCTGCGCCAATTGGATGCCGTACTCGGTCTGGCCGCGTGGTCGGAACAGAGAGATCCCGCAGCCTGGTTTCGCCGGTCCGATCCGTTTCTCGAAGGCTCGGTTCCGTGCGAATTGGCGATCTCGCTAGCCGGGCTGCGACTGATCCGTGTCTCGCTGGAACGCCGGTATCACGGCTCTGCGTCGTAAGTCTCGTCATTCCGTGCGCGCACAATGATGGTCCTTGCAGCGCAGACATCAGGCCTGGGAGCATGAAGCGGTCCACTCCCATCGGCCGCTGGCGGGCTGAGTGGCTCGAGGTCACATCGTCGGGGCGGTTCCTGCGTTACGAATGCGTTGACACCCCGCGGCAGTTGAAGCGCATCGTGGCGCAATTGGCATTAGGCGCCTGGAACGCGGAGATCGCGGTCGTTCACCGAGAACATCGTCTGATTACGACGCGCTCACGGATCGATTCATGGGACCCATCGATAATGGAGATGCCGGACCCCGCGCCTGATCCCTTGTTTTCTCGCGACGAGAGAAAGAACGCGGCCACCAATGACCTGCGTTCGGGTGTGAGGCTCTTGGCAAGGGCGGCAGTCGACGCAGGGCTGATGACGAAGCATCACGCAAGGCTTCTCATCTCTGCTGCAGAAGCGCTGCTTGAAACGGGCACTAGCCTCGAGAAATAGGTTCGGGCTGTCCGGTGCCGGCGCAGAGCAGTTGACAGCGAGTGCCCCGCTCAACGGTCGCTCCCACGCGTCACGAGACGGCGGACCGGACCGGGATCACCCTTCCCCTCTTGCGTGGCGTTGCGCGTGACCAGCATCTGGACGTTCGGCGGCCTGACGGATTCCATGAACGCATCGCGCTCGGCCGTCGCTTCCTTCGCCTCGCGCTTGAAGCGCGGGATCAGCTTTCGCAGGCGCCGGATGAGCGCGATGGCATAATCGAGTCTTGCGGTGAGATGTTCGACCCTGCGCTCCAGAGCTTCGATCCGCGCGTCGCGGGGATCGCCGGACGCGTCCCGCTCGCCATCCCCCCATTGGGGGTGGGGTCCGAACTTCTCGACCCAGCGGAGGCGCGCCGGCCGCAGGATTTCCTTCCTTCGGCTGACCACCGCTTCCGACACGCCGGCCAGCGAAGCGATCAGTGCAGGGGATGGCCACTCGTCCTTCGCGACTGCCTTGTCGCAGGCGTTCGATATCGCTCTGTCGCGTTCTCTGCGCTCGACACCGCGCCGCTTCCTCATATGCTTCGGTCCGCCCGAGCCATCCGATAGACGCTTGCTCATGCTTCGGCCCTTCTGAACTCGGCATCTGCGGCTATGGTCCGCATCTTCGCCACACGGTTACTGACCGCAGTCGATTTCTGGCGCTTGGTCCAACGAGCATAGTAGCCTGCGATCCTGAGATCGGAATGGTTGAGCATCGCCCGGATGTAACGCATGGGGACCCCGGCCTCTCGCATCTCGTTCGCACCGGCGTGACGCAGATCGTACCAACGTACCTCCCGCCACCCGACCAGCAGGTACCTCAGGAACAGGGCGATCTCGTCCATCCGGAGGGCTTTGCCGTTCCACTGGAAGATCAGCGCGGCATCGCCAGGCAATTTCCATCCTACCGCAGGCAGGGGTGTGACCATGGGCAGGTGCCCGTTTTCGTACTCATGGATGCCCGATATTCTTTCGGCCAGCGCGAGGGCGCCCTTGAAGGTATCGTTCGAGACCGGGAACCACACGGGCTCTTTCGGCAACGGCTTTCCCGGTCCGCATTTGGGGAACGCTTCGAAACCCGCCTGGGCCTGCCCCCTCACCCGTTTCACCGACCAGCCGTCCGCATCCTGTACGGTCTGCAGGACTTCATGAGGGCGCGCCAGCGTGTCCCTGGACAGGTCATAGGCGACGGATGCGAAGCGCATGGCCGTCCCGAATTCCTTGACCGGCACGATCACCCTGTTGCGTGCCAAGGCGTAACGGTAGACGCTCCAACCGCACCTATCGAAGGTCAGGAGACCCCCCGAGCACGCCGTATAGGCGGGTAGGCCCGTTCGGAGGAGAGCCCTGTGACGGATACGCCGTGATCTGACATCCAGTCCATTCGGAGCTGCGATCGTGGCCATTGCGAAGGGAAGAACGAAGAACGGCATTTCACTTCGTTCGCCTACCAACGGCACGCACCCATTGTATTCGAAGAATATCTCATCGGGCCTTTCCCCGCTTTCGGTGAGGGCTGCGAGGCTCGTCAGTCCCTGTTCGTCTCTTTCTACCACTGTCCCGTGGGTCGTCCGGATGGTCGGGATGATCGCGCTTGCCCGCCAGATGGTCCAATAGGTCCTCTGGCTACCGCTGAGTATCCTGCCCTTCTCATCGAGCACCGTCGTATCGATCGCGCAGCGCAGGCTTCCGCAGGCCGGCAGTTTCGTTGCGGCCGCATCGAGACCGGCTTCGATGCCTTTGAGCTGTTCCATCCTGAACGTTGTGCAGTCATCGATTTCCGGAAGCGCGTCGCTGACCTTGTCGCTATGGGCTTTCCGCCGCCCTTCCGCAGAACCCTTTCGGCCCTTGAACTCGGCGTGGAACAATTCGACGATCTCGTCGAGGTCGGCAGGTGTCGCGAGCGTGAGGTCTTCCATTCCTCCTGCCGCTTCTGGATCGGCATGCGCGATCCATCGCTTCATCTGTCTCATGCTGGACAGGACGAATGAAACGAGGCGGTACCGGACGTAATAGCGATAGCGCGACCTGCATTCGTCATCGGTGATTATGTGCTTCAGCGTGTCCCCGATCGCCTCCTGGTCGCGATGATCGGACTCGGGATGTCGTTTCGCGAACTCCTGGTCGAAGCGCAGGAATGCTCGTGCGATCTCGGACGTACGGCGAGGGGCTCGGCTTTTCGGTGCGAACAGGAACAGGAAAGAGGACGCGGCGGGAAAGATCCTTTCGACCTGGCCCAGACATCTCCGGGACGCCGGACAGGGGGCTTCGATACCGGGGTTCGTGAAGTGGGTTTCGGGGATCGCGCGGAGTCGCGGTTCACGTTCGCACAGACTGTCCACACTGGGGACCGCCCCTTGGAGAGCCAGTCTGCGGCCTGCTTCTCCACACAGGGCCTTGAGAGCTTGTGTGGTGGATTCTCTTACGCATTCCGGCAATGGGAGGAATGCGGCGATCTCGGTCTTGTGGAAGGAACCGATCTCTTCCAGCTTGATGGCGGCACCGAGCAGGACGTTGTGCGGATGGGGGTATCGGGCGACGACCCGCATCCAGCGGCGGACGGATTTGTAGAGGTCGAACTGCTTGTGCTTCGTGAGCAACGGAAGGTCCGCAGCCCAGTCTTCGTAGACCCGCTGGATGTCCTTCGAAGGATCGATGCGCATCCAGTATGTCGGCTTTCCGGCTTTGCTGCCTGAGCGTTTGCTCTCGAAGATGCCAGCGCGGCGCAGTTCGGTGGCTGTTCCTCGGTTGAGGGCATAGACGGACTGGAATGCTGCGAAGCTGACCCATATCGGCTTGCAGAAGGTGCGGACGTCGACATCCACCCCTAGACGAGCCGTCATCTCGCCCCGATCATCGGGATGGATGGCGAACGAAGCCACCTCGAACCGCGGCATCTTGGTGCGCCTGGTGCTGCGCTTGGCACGCTCCTTGGTCACGCGTCCGTCCTCCGCCTCGGAAGGTTCGCGATAAGCCGGTCAGCCTCTGGATCCTCCAGCTTGTTGTCTCGCGGGAGCACGAAGCCTTCCCTCTTCGCCCGCTGACGCTCCTTGCGGCGCTCCATCTGATCGAACTGTTTCTCGATCGCCCTGCGCTTCTCTATGAGGGGTGCGTATCGGCCGGACTGATCGGAATTGTGCCCGAAGGTCTTGCCCAGCTCCTCGCATTTGCCCGGGATGTCCTCTTCGTGCTCTGTGGTCGCGTAGATCTCTTCCATCTCGGCGGTGTAGGTGGCGTGCCGGTACCAGCCGGGAGTGGGCCTCCGGGTGCCCTGATCGGAATGGATGAGCACACCGCCCTTTTCCATGGCTGGTCTGAACCAATGCCCGTTGAAGGTGGAATAGTGAAAGGGGGTTCCGCGACTGCTTGGAAAGAGAGGGATGGAAGCGAGTTCGCTCCTTGCTGCAGCGTCATTCCGCTC
>NZ_CALFQK010000120.1:0-2518 GCF_937921195.1 uncultured Salinicola sp. | reverse complement strand
TGATGATCGCCTGCTTGATGGTGATCGCCTTGGAGCCGACCGAGGTTCCCATGGCATTGGCGACGTCGTTGGCACCAACCCCCCATGCCATGAAGAAACCGAAGACACAGGCGAGAATGATGAAGACATCACCGTATTGCGCAATGATGGACATAGGCTTTGTTCGCTTGAGTGGCGTGACGAAGGCGTAGAATGACGAAGACCCGCTATCAGCGGGCCGTCAGTATCTGCAGGCGGCTACCTACCCGCTCGGCGCGGTCGGACAGCTCGCCGATCCATTCGATGATTTTGTAGAGGAAGATGACATCGACCGGGGGCAGCTCAGCCTCGAGCTGGAACAGCTGGCGGCGGATGTCGACCTGCTGATCATCGGCCTGGTGCTCGAGATCGTGCAGTTCCTTGATCAGTTCGTGCATCACGTCGGAGACATTGCGGCCGAAGCCCGACTCGAGCAGGTCCTCGAGTTCTTCCAGCGCCTTGCGCGCCTGGTCGACGGTGTCCACGGCCGTCCGCAGGTAGTCGCGCATCGGCTCCGCCAGCGGCTCGGGAATGCTCATGTTGCGGCCGAGCATGATGCCGGTGATGTCCCGGGCCTTGTTGGCGATCTTGTCCTGGACGCTGATCAACTCCAGCAGATCGGAACGCGATACCGGCAGAAACATGGTGTTGGGCAGATTGAGGCGCAGTTGCGTCTTGAGTTCGTCCGCCTCGTGCTCGAGCCGGGTGATCGCCTCGCGATGCTTGCGCGCTTCTTCCCAGTCGCCCCCCAGCGCGGCATCGAAGAAAGGCAACAGCTGGCCGGCGCACTCGCTGGTCTTGACGATGTGAGCCAGAAGCGGTTGGAACGGCGATCGTCCAAACAGCGCCGAGAACGGGTTGGTACTCACCATAACGTGGCCTGGATGCGTTGGAAGTGGCGGCGCCAGTATAATGATTGCGTCTGGATGCGTCATGAAAAATTCATGTTACGCCCCGCGACCCGGCTGTCGGTCGAGTGACCTGGCAGCGATCCCGGGCGAGCGATTTCAGACCGGACAAGCCATGACCGACCAACACCAGGAAGCTGCATGAGCGACGAGATCGAACTCAAACTGGCGCTATCACCCGAGGGCCCCGCCCTGCTGGTCGATCACCCACGGCTCCGGACGTTGACCTCCCATATGGTCTCGCTGGGCAACCAGTATTACGACACCGCCGACTCGGCCCTGCGATCGCGACGCGTCGCGCTGCGCGTCAGGCGCCAGGGCGAGCGACGCCTGCAGACGCTCAAGAGCGCCGCGGAGAGTCATGGCGGCCTATCGCGTCGCGGCGAGTGGGAGTGGCCGATCGACGACGCCGCGTGCAATGCCGCCGGCCTCGATCTGGACGGGCTTGGTGAACTCGACCACCCTGCCCTTTCCGGACTGGATCTGGCAACGCTTCGCCCGGTCTTCACGACCGACTTCGAGCGTCGACTCTGGCATTACCGGGATGACGACTGCGATATCGAGATCGCGCTGGACCAGGGCGGCATACATGTCGGTGCGACCACCCTGCCGATCTGCGAGCTCGAGCTCGAGCTCAAACGGGGCGACCCGGCACGCCTGTGGACACTGGCCAACGCCTTGTGCGTGCCAGCCGATGCCTCCGCAGCGCCCCTGCCGGCGCGCCCGGCCAATCACAGCAAGGCCAGCAGGGCCGCCTGCCTCGCCAGCGGCTGGCCCGAGCCGACCATCCCCGAAGCCGCCTCGGTGGATACGCTGATCGACGCCATCGATACGTGGCAGGACAGCCGGAGTCCCGCCTGGCTCGCCAACGCCGAGACCCAGTGCCAACGACTGGTCCAGCGGTGGACGCGCGACAGTGACGCCCCATGTCGAGAAGCCGGCGAGCGCATCCTGGCGGATCTGCGTCGGGGGGTCGCTCCGTGGCGAGGCCAGGACTGGCTGGCCCTTCGACAGCGAGCCGGGAGCGAGACGGACCGGTAGCCAGGCACTTGCCTTCTCGCGATGAAACCCAACCCGATCCAACCCGATGGCGCCGTCCGGCGACAAGCGTCACTCAGGGCGCGGAGAGCGACGAACCGCGAGTCCGTGACACGGAAGGCGAGCCGGGCCGGTAAGGCCTGGGGGGCCGAAAATCCTCCACCAGCCGCTCCAGCGGCAGGGGCCGGGAGTAGATGTAGCCCTGGATGTCGGTGGCCCCCCAGTCGAGCAGGATCTCTAGGGTTTCACGCTCCTCGACGCCCTCGACGACGATGCCGTAGTCGAGACGCTGGCAGAGGGCGACCACCGCCGACAGCACGTGACGCTTGCGCGGCAGCGAGGTGACGTTCATCACCAGCTCGCGATCGATCTTGACCGTATCCATCGGCATCGAGGTCAACTGCGCCAGCGAAGAATAGCCGCTGCCGAAGTCGTCCAGCGCCACACGAATGCCGGCAGCCCGGATCCGATCGAGAATGCGAAACGCCTTGACCGGATCGCTGAGCACCGAGGTCTCGGTGACTTCGATCTGGAGTCGATGACAGGGAATCCCG
>NZ_CALFQK010000119.1:0-8333 GCF_937921195.1 uncultured Salinicola sp. | reverse complement strand
CAAGCTGTCATCCATCCCTTTGAGTTGGCCTCGAAACCCTGCATACCACGGTCTTCATTTATTATTCGGCAATCGACGGCGTCCAATGACTCGTTAAGTCTAACGAATATCACGCACCGTAACTGCGTTGGTGTTCTGCGATACGATAACTGACGCTACGCTTAAATAAAGCAGATGGCGAATCAAACAGCATCATACCCGAATTGTTCCCTTTGTAACCAAGTATCGTGAACCGGCGAATCCATTAATTAGAATTCATGTGGAAATTCACGATCTAGCGGCTTAGGTCCACGTCGCGAGTCTGCCCTTTCCCGAGTTCGACCTGCCTGATGATGATCGGGCTGCGCGAATCGCCGCCGGGGAGCAGCACGCTGCCAGCGACATAAAAGACGCCGGAGGGGATGCCACGCACGACGAAATAGCCGTTGTCGTCGGTCTTGGCGTAGTGCGTGTACTCTCGGGCCCGCGGGTCCGCCGGTTCGATCTTGCGACCCGAGAGTGCCACGTCGGCAGCTTCGGCCGCATAGCGGGTCGCAGGCGCTACTGACACCGTCTCGCCGGCGCCGATCAACGTCCGACCATCGGACGTCTCATAGGTCAGACGCCCCTGCACGGCGGAAGTCCCGTTCTTCTCCAGCTTCGCGTACTCGTCGGCCGGAAAGGGAATCTGGCGCTTCACCACGGCCTCGTCGCTACCGGAACCACCGAAGATGTCGGGCATCTGGAACGATCCCGTCGACAGGCTCTCGCAGCCCGCCAGCACCAGTGTCATCGTCAGCGCCAAAGCGCCGAGCCGAAGATTTCCCGCCACCATCGATCCTCTCCTTGAACATTGACGCTGGTCGTCAGCGTCACGCGCATCATCCTGCCTGCCAATCGGGCAACAAGTTCGCAAGTCGTCACCAGCCCGGGGCAGTGACGGCGCACCCTTCGCTCACGGTAGCGCGTCCCGAGGCAACGCATAAGCGACGACATAGTCTCCCATGCGGGAGCCGAAAGTCCCGTGCCCGCCGGCCGTGACGACGACGTACTGGCGCCCGTCCGCTCCCCGGTAGGTCATCGGTGTGGCCTGACCGCCCGCGGGGAGCCGGGATTTCCAGAGTTCGCGGCCACTGGTCAGATCGTAGGCCCGCAGATACTGATCGAGTGTCCCGCTGAGAAAACTGACGCCACCGGCGGTGGTCATCGGCCCGCCCAGGGCCGGGACCCCGACGGACAGCGGGATCGGCAGGTCGAACGGCATGCTGTCCCTCGTCGTGCCGTTGCGATGTTGCCAGACGACTTCACGACTGCCGAGATCGATACCCGCGACCTGGCCCCACGGCGGCGCCTGACAAGGCAAGCCCAGTATCGACAGGAACGGCCCCAGCTCGACGGCGTACGGCGCTCCATGGTTGGGCTGAACGCCCTGTTCGCTGGCGGACGCCGCCGGACTGTCCTCTTCGTCGCGGGGTATCAGACGCGAGACGAAAGCGAGATAGTTGGGGCTGGTGAACATCGCCTGACGCGCCGGGTCAACCGCCACCCCGCTCCAGTTGAAAACACCGACATTGCCGGGATAGACGAGACTCCCTTCCAGCGACGGCGGCGTGTACTGTCCTCGATAGTCGAGGGAGTGGAACTGGATGCGGCACACCATCTGATCGATGGGCGAGGCGCCCCACATGTCGCTGCCGGTGAGCGGCGGCGGCAGCAGATTGAGTGTCGAACGCGGCTGGGTCGCCGCGGTGAAGTCGCCCTCGACCGCACCGTTGGGCGCCTTGACCTCGTCGATCGCCACGATCGGCTCCCCGGTCCCCCGGTCGAGTACGTAGAGGCTGCCCTGCTTGGTCGGTTGTATCACCGCCGGCAACATGCCATCGGGCGTTTGCAGGTCGAGCAGAACGGGCTGCGCGGGGGTATCCATGTCCCACAGGTCGTGGTGGACGAATTGCCGACGCCAGCGAACCCGGCCGGTGGCGAGATCCAGCGCCACCAGCGCCGCGCCGTAGGTCTCATCATTCTCGTCGCGATTGGCACCGTACTGGTCCGGCGTGGCGTTGCCGGTCGGCAAATAGACCAGTCCCAGGCGCTCGTCGACGCTGAAGGGTGCCCAGACATTGGGAGAGTTGCGGGTATAAATCCCCTCGGGCGCGATGGGCGCGGTGGCTTCCGGATTGCCACTATCCCAGTTCCAGACCAGCTCACCCGTGCTCACATCGTAGGCCCGGACGACCCCCGAAGGCTCATCGGTGGAGCCATTGTCGGTGACGTGGCCGCCGACGATGACCAGATGTTCGGTGACCACCGGAGGCGACGTGGCATAGTAGCCGCCGGGCGCGAAATCGCCGATGTTGCGGGTCAGGTCGACCTCGCCATCGACCCCGAAACCGGCACAACGCTCGCCGCTCTGGGCATCCAGCGCGATCAGCCTGGCATCGGCCGTCGGCAGGAAGAGTCGGCGTGGGCACAACACGTCCGTCTGGCCAATCGACGGCACCAGAGGCATGACAGGGCCATCGTCGCGCTCGGCAGCGCCATTCCCGGTCGCAGCGCCATCCTCGATCGCCGCGCCATTCTCCGCCGTATCGGCATAATCGGACACATCGTAGTAGGCCACACCGCGGCAGGTCATGTGAGCCCAGCCGGAGAAGTCGTCGGCGCCCATCCTGCTGAGCTCGGGATCGAAGGTCCACTGGACGTCCCCGGTCACGGGCGACACCGCTATCACCCGGCTATGGGAAGTGCACAGGAAGAGACTGTCGCCTACCTTCAGCGGCGTGTTCTCGTTGGTGATCTCCGGTGGCGAGGTGGGCGTCGCGATGTCACCGGTGCGAAGGCGCCAGGCTTCCTGGAGCTGCCCGACATTATCCGGCGTGATCTGGTCGAGAGCTGAATAGTGCGTGCCGGCATTGGTGCCGCCGTAGGCAGGCCAGTCCTCTCCCGCCACCTGCGCCTCGTTGATCACCTGCGCACTGCGTTCGGGATCGAGTCGCTCCTCGATGGCGCCCGGCGCGGTGAACTGTGCGACGACCGCCACCCCGACCGACAGGCCGACGGCGACCGACAGCGCGCCGCTCCCCAGCGGCGAGGCCACCGGCTTTCTCCACCACGGCAACAGCAGCAGGATCCCGAGCACGCAGGGCAGCGCGACCCGCGGCACCAGCTGCCACCAGTCGAACCCCACCTCCCATAACGACCAGGCCAGCGTCGCCAGCAGTAGCGAAGCGTACAGCAGCAGCGCCGCCGGATGGCGACGAATCAGCAACCAGCCGCTTGCCAGGAGCCCGAGGCCGGCGAGCAGGTAATATCCGCTGCCCCCCAGGGCGATCAGCCACCCCCCGCCCACGATCAGGATCACGCCCATGACCGCCATGAAGGCGCCCAGGGCCCAGGCGGCGAGCCGATACGGTTTGCTCGCGCTCATGTTGATGGCACTCCCCTCGCTAGCCAGCGTTCCCCGTGGGAACATCGATGCCGCCGTCGCTCGAACACGGAGGTCTTTCCTCCCGCGCCACGGCTCCCCCAGTATGGCTCAAATCAAGTATCGGGCGGGCCGACGATCATCTGACTGCCGCATATCTGGATATCGAACCGCCCCAGGAAGCTCATGCCGAGCAGCACCACATCGTCACCGATACCCGCATGGATCGAACCGGGCACCTGCCGGGCGATCAGCCCTCCCAGCCTCACACTCTCCAGCGTGGTCAGGTTGCCGCTGACCCGGCCGTTGGCCGTGGTGAACATCACCTCCGGCCCGGGCTCGATCTGCAGTGCGCGGGCGAGAGCGCGCGAGAGCGAGACGTAGGTGGCACCGGTATCGATCAGGAACGTCACTGCCTTGCCATCGACCTCCCCCGGCGCCACGAAATGCCCCTGGGCGTTGCGCTCCAGCGTGACCGGCGTCTGATCCATGAACGCCGCGGTCGCCAGTTCCGCATTGGGGTGGTCACGCCGCTGCTCCACCCCACGAAACCACCAGCCCGCCAACAGCAGTAGCAGTATCCAGAACAGCACCATCATGCCGATGCCGGTGCGACGGACACCCCGAGAGTCGTCACCCATCGCGATGGGCCGTCGCCTGCAGCCGGATCGCCCCATGCCAGGGCGCGTCCGGCGACAGCGCCCCCCCCTCGCTGGAGCACGCGGAGACACCCTTCGCGGACCAACTCGCGCGAACAGGCGCGGATCGGCGCCATCAGCGGCCGCCAGTCGTCATCCAATTGACGCGCGACCTCGGAGGGGCAGAAAGTCTTGGCCGGCCCACGCGAGTCGGCCAGCGCCAGGATCGCGCGACGCAGCGTCGCCGGGTCGGTTGACGACGCCATGGCGGCTCAGAGCAGGTCCGGGTTGAGGGTGTAGGTCCCGGTCACGCTGGATTCGGCCAGCACATGACCCGCCATCGCCTCGCGCACCTGTTCGCCGGTGAACTCCCCTGCCAGTCCCAGCGTGGGAATGTCCAGCGCGAACAGACTGAACGTATAGCGATGGACGATCTCGTCGTTCCAAGGCGGACAGGGGCCGTCGTAGCCACCATAGACGCCCGCCATGTCAGGGTCGCCGGCCAGGAATCCGGTATAGCCGTTGATGCCGCTGATACCCTTGGCGGTCTGCCCCGGCGACTTCCCCTTGGGCACCACCCCATCGGCCATCTCGCCTTCCTCCAGCAGATTGACCTCCGCCGGGATGTCGACCAGTACCCAATGGTAGAAATCGACGCGCGGCAGATCCGCCGGCAACGTCTTGCCTTCCTGGTTGACGTCGTCAGCGACACCGGGCACGTCGGGGTCGGTCACCAGCATCACGAAGCTGCGCGTCTCCGCAGGCGCATCCAGCCAGCGCACTTCCGGGTTGCGATTGTCGCTGAGGCGCATGTGCTGCTCCGGATCCGGAACGGCGAAAGCGAAGGTTGCCGGAATCGGCTTGCCTTCCTCGATACCCTTGATGGTCAAACGCATGGACTGCTCCTCTCGGTCGGAAAACAGAATCGGATAACAACGAACGCCTCGTCGATCTCGATGACGAGCGCATCCGCGAGAGATATCGACAACCTTAGGTGTCTGCGGGGATTTTGTCATGACCGCAGCAGGCAGGGCGCTGAGCGAAGCGATCAGCGGCAGAACGAGATACCCCGCATGCCGAGATGGAAATGGTTGGCATGGGCGGCGTTGTAGTCCGGGCCCAGAGTGGTTCCGAAGTAGTGACAGGCGCCCTGCTGGGCATCCTCGAGGAACCGGCCGCGCTCGCCCCCGTCCCGCCAATCGTCGAGCACGCTGATACTGCGTCCATCCTCGAGCCCGAAGGCGGCGACGTCCAGCGCCGACGCCGTGGCATGCTCGCTTCGCCTCGCGTTCTCCCGGTGATAGATGTTGCGACAGGCGAAGGAGCCATAGTGCCGGATCCTGGCGACCCGCTCGCCGAAGATTCGCTGTGACAGCGGCTGCAACTCGTGCTGCTCGTACAGGGTCCAGGCCAGGGCCAGGGGGCAACTGGCGACGAAACTGGCATTGAAGCTGACCTGGGTGTGGACCACGCGCACGACGTTCTCCAGCGGGCAGCCAGCGGCTGGCGTGTAGTCCGCCAGGGGGACGTAACGAATGTCGGGGGCGGTATCGAGTGCATTCAGGCAGGCGTCGCGATCGCCGGATAATGCTTTTAGCTTCCAGTGCGTGACTGGCGTCACGGGATCGCTGACCACCAGTGGCGCCAGAGGATTCCATTCCCGCGGGACTTTCCAGACCCCTTTATCGAGAGCGACGCCCAGCGCGATCAGCACGATGAGGAATAGAGTGGCCGGAGACGGTTTCATAGACCTCGCGAATTGAACAAGGGATTCATCGTCGGGCGGCAGCGCCCGTTCTCCCGTGGTACGGCCGTCGTCGTTCAGCGACGTTCATCGCACCGGGTTTCACACTTGCCTACCAAATCACTGCTATTCGAGCATAGTCATCTATTCTAAGCTTAGTTAACTTGTCCACGCTTAGTGACTTGTTGGGACCGCAATGGAGTGCATCGCCGGCGAGGCTGATCATGGCAGTGCATGTCGTCAGGGAGGACAACGATGCCGGGCTGTGCCAGACACCAAGACGCCTGCGGACGCTGCGACGCGCTGCTGGATTTCGATTTCACCATGGCATTCCAGCCGCTCGTCGACATCGACGAGAGCCACATCTACGGCTACGAGGCCCTGGTCCGGGGCCCCAACGGGGAGTCAGCCGCGTCCGTACTGGCGAAAGTCGACGACAGGACACGCTATCGCTTCGACCAGGCCTGTCGCGTCAAGGCGATCGAAATCGCTCACCGGCTGAATGCCCAGGGCGTGCTGTCGATCAATTTTCTACCCAATGCCGTCTACGAGCCCGAAGCCTGTATCCAGGCAACGCTGGCGGCCGCCAAGCGCGTCGGGTGGCCGGTCAGCCGGCTGTGTTTCGAGATCGTCGAGAGCGAGAGCGTCACGGATCGGCTCCACCTGCGCAATATCGTGGCCAGTTACCGTGCCATGGGCATGAAGACGGCGCTCGACGATTTCGGCACCGGGTATGCCAATCTCGACCTGCTCACCGACATCTCGCCCGACACGCTGAAGATCGACCGCCAGCTGGTCAGCAACATCGATGCCTCGCCCCGAAAGCAGATAGTGATTCGTCATATCGTCGACCTGGCACGGCATCTCGACATCAGGCTGGTGGCCGAAGGGATCGAGACCATGGAAGAAGCTCGCTGGCTCTACCGGCACGGTATTGCAAGGCAGCAGGGATACTGGTTTGCCCGACCGGTCACGGAAAGACTGCCCGTCTGCCCGGACTCGCGCTTCGCGCTGGTCAAGGGAAGGTACTAGTCGTCGCGGGACGCTCGGCAACTCCATCCACCGTACGGACTTACGGTATCCTGACTTATGACTGCATCGAAAAAGCGATTGTCACGACAGGCGGAGGCAAGCCCCTCTACCCCGGATGGACTGGATACGCTGAACATCGCGGCACTGATCTACCGGCTCGACGACGGCGTCCCGTTACTGGTCGGCGCCAATGAAACGGCGAAACGCCAGTTGCGCCTGGACGGGCGCTTCCCCGTGGCCGATCCCTGGCAGTGGCTCGATGGCGGACGGTATCCGGCCGCCGGGCGCGATCATCCCGCCCTGCTGAACGTCGCCCCCACCGCCTCGCGTCAATGGCACAGCTTCCACATCCGCCAGCACCGGCAGCCACTGCTGGCCGTGAAACTCAAGGTTTCCCCGCTGGAGGCGCCTGGCGATACCGAACCGGGGCACCACGTGTTGATCGCCATTGGCGAGATAGCCGCCGACGATGCCGAGCCGGGGCTGCTGGCCCAGCACCAGCCTCAACTGCGCCAGGTCTTCGAGAACCTGCCCATGGGCGTCTGCATGATCGACGCGGGCGGGTATTTGCGTCAGGTCAACCGCGCCTTCTGCGAGTTCTTCGGCTACCCGGAGAGCGAGCTTCTCAACGCCCACTTTCGCAAGCTGCTCCCCCCGCAGAGCCGACAGGCGGCCGAAAAACGTCATGCCGCCAGCTTCCCCAACGCCTTGAACCAGCGCCGCTCGCTGGAGGTTTGGCTTCACGACGGCGCCACGCGAACCGTGATGCTCGAGGACACCATCGGTCGTGACGAGCGGGGTACCCCCCAGCGAATCGCCTTTCTGGTCGACATCACCCAACGGCGTGATCTCGAACGTCGGCTGGAGGAGAAAAACCGTCGCCTCGAGTATCTGGCGACGCGCGACGACCTGACGGGGCTGCACAACCGTCGCATGGGCTGGGAGCTGCTCGAGCGGGCGCTGGAGCGCGGTCAGCGACTGGGCGACAAGGTCGCCGTCGCGATGCTGGACCTGGATCATTTCAAGGCGATCAACGATCGCCACGGTCACGCCGTCGGCGATACGGTACTGAAGGAGTTCAGCCACTTCGTGGCCGGCGCGCTGCGCTCGAGCGACACGCTGATTCGCTGGGGTGGAGAAGAGTTTCTGATGATTCTGCCGGGTGTCGACCGCTTTTCGGCACAGGCGACGGTGAACCGCGTGCTGGCGCAATTGCGACACCGTGTCCTGAGTCCGCTGGAGCTGCGCGTCAGCTTCTCCGCCGGTGTCGGCGAGCACCGCCAGCAGACCTCCAAGGGGCTGCTGGAGGAGGTCGACCTGGCGCTCTATCAAGCCAAGTCCGCGGGTCGCGGCTGCGTCGCCATCGCACCGGTCCCGGTCTCTCGATCGGGACGGCGTCTCGACCAGGCGTTCTCGTCACCGTAGCGAGGCGACCGGCTCCCGGCCGCCCGCCCTAGTCTCAGAAGATCGCCCGCACGGCGAGAAACAGCACCGTCGGTGCCAGCAGGATGCCGAG
>NZ_CALFQK010000118.1:0-28036 GCF_937921195.1 uncultured Salinicola sp. | reverse complement strand
CTGCCCGACTTCCTTCGCCTGACGCGTCTCGACAAGCCGATCGGCACCTGGCTTTTGATGTGGCCGACGCTGTGGGCGCTGTGGCTGGCGGCCGACGGGCTGCCGGATCGCGCCACGCTGATCATCTTCGTGATCGGTGTCTACCTGATGCGCGCCGCCGGCTGCGTCGTCAACGACTACGCCGACCGTCATCTGGACGGCCACGTCAAGCGGACCCGGGAGCGCCCGCTGGCGACTGGACGGATCAGCGAGCAGGAGGCCAGGATCCTGTTCGCGGGTCTGGTGGTGCTGGCTTTCGTGCTGGTCTGCTTCACCAACCTGGCCACCGTGCTGCTCTCCTTCGTCGGCGTCGCGCTGGCGGCGATCTATCCGTTCATGAAGCGCTATACCCATCTGCCGCAGGTGGTGCTGGGCATGGCGTTCTCGTGGAGCATCCCGATGGCGTTCATGGCGGTGAGCCGCGAGGTACCGCTGGAAGCGTGGCTGCTGCTGCTCGCCAACGTTGCCTGGACCGTGGCCTACGATACCCAGTACGCGATGGTCGACCGCGACGACGACATCAAGATCGGGATCAAGTCCACCGCGCGGCTGTTCGGCCAGTGGGACAAACGGATCATCGGCCTGCTACAGGTGCTGACCCTGGCCCTGCTGACCTGGATCGGCATGCGGACCCAGCTGGGCGGATTCTTCTGGCTGGGCCTGGCCGCGATGGCGGCCACCTTCGTCTATCAGCAGTGGCTGATCCGGGAACGCGAGCGCGACGCCTGCTTTCGCGCCTTTCTCAACAACTTCTGGTCCGGGCTGCTGCTGTTCGCGGGACTGATGCTTGCCCTGTGGCCACCGACCTGAATGATGCGATTGGCACGGCTGTCATATCGATGTCATATTTTCACGATGTAATCGTCACCGTTCTGTCACGGCCGGAAGCTACGCCCGATGGTGTCATCGACGCCACGCAACCAGGCTAACCGGCGGCTCACTCGAGGCATTGCGCATGAGCTCCAAGACCGTACTCATCGTTGACGACGAGTCATCCATCCGCGAAATGATCGCCGTCGCCCTAGAAATGGCCGATTATCGCGTACTGGAAGCCGACAACGCCCAGACCGGCCACGCCATGGCGCTGGACCAGAAACCCGACCTGATTCTGCTCGACTGGATGATGCCCGGCACCAGCGGCATCGAACTCGCGCGCCGCCTGAAGCGCGAGGAGGCCACCGCCGAGATGCCGATCATCCTGCTCACCGCCAAGGGTGAAGAGGACAACAAGGTCCAGGGGCTGGAAGCCGGCGCCGACGATTACATCACCAAGCCGTTTTCACCGCGCGAGCTGGTGGCGCGTCTCAAGGCGGTGTTGCGCCGGGCCACGCCGCCGGGTATCGAGGAGGCGGTCGAGGTCGAGGGGCTGCGGCTCGATCCCTCCAGCCACCGCGTCACCTCCAACGGCGGCGCCCTGGAGATCGGCCCGACCGAGTATCGCCTGCTGCAGTTCTTCATGACCCACCAGGAACGTGCCTACACCCGTAGCCAGTTGCTGGATCAGGTCTGGGGCGGCAACGTGTACGTGGAAGAGCGTACCGTCGACGTCCACATTCGGCGCCTGCGCAAGTCCCTGGGCGAAGCGCACCAGCATCTGGTCCAGACCGTGCGCGGCACCGGCTACCGCTTTTCGATCAGGGAGTAAGTCAGGACGTGCGCTACTGGATCAACGAACTGTGGCGCCTCGGCTACATGCTGTTCGGGCTTGGCGCGATGGGGCTGTTGCTCGGCGAACTGGGCGGCGACCTGCTCGCCGGAATGGGATGGGGGCTGGCGGCCGGCCTGGGGCTCTATGTCTTCCTGCACCTGCGCCACGTGCGCATGCTCTATGTCTGGCTGCTGAAGAACCCCCGCGAGGCGCCACCACCCGGTACCGGCGTCTGGGGCGATCTGTTCGACCGCCTGTATCACTATCAGAAAGCGCAGACCCAGCTGCAGCAGCGACTGCGCGACATCCTGCGGCGGATCCAGGACTCCTGCGAGGCGATGCGCGACAGCGTGGTGATGCTGGATCCCCAGGGCGATCTCGAGTGGTGGAACAGCGCGGCCTGCGACATGCTCGGCCTGCAGCCCGATCACGACCGCGGGCAGCCGATCACCAACTTCCTGCGCGACCCTCGTTTCATCGCCTACTTCGAGACGGGCGACTATCGCGAACCGCTGCTGATTCCCTCCCCGGTCCAGGCCAACCGCACCCTGCAGTTCAATCTCACCCTGTTCGGCGACAACGAACGCCTGCTGATGGCGCGGGACGTGACCCGACTGCACCAACTGGAGATGATGCGCCGCGACTTCGTCGCCAACGTCTCCCATGAACTGCGCACGCCGCTGACGGTGCTGGCCGGCTATCTCGAAACCTATTCGGATCATGCCGACCAGTTGCCCCAACGCTGGCAGCGCGGGTTCGGCCAGATGCAGGCCCAGACCACGCGCATGCAGAACCTGGTCGAGGATCTGCTGCTGCTGTCGCGGCTCGAGATCGACAGCCCCGACGACGACCGCGATACCCTGGACGTGACCGCCCTGCTCCACGATATCGCCGCCGATGCCCGCGAGTTGAGCGCACAACGCCACCAGTTGTCGATAGAAGCCGAAGAGTCGCGGCATCTGCTGGCGAACACCAAGGAGATACGCAGTGCCGTCTCCAACCTGGTCTTCAACGCCGTTCGCTACACGCCGGAAGGCAGTACCATCACCTTGCGCTGGAAGCCCTGGCACGACGGCGCCGCCATCGAAGTGGAAGACAACGGCGACGGTTTCGACCCCATCCATATCCCGCGGCTGACCGAGCGCTTCTATCGCGTCGACAAGGGTCGCAGTGCCGCCACCGGCGGTACGGGACTGGGCCTGGCCATCGTCAAGCATGTGCTGCTGCGTCACGACGCCAGCCTGGAAATCGTCAGCCGTCCGGGGCTCGGCGCGCGCTTCCGCTGCGTGTTCCCGGCGGCGCGCGTGGCGCCCGCACTGCCGACCTCCCCCTCCTCCGATACGTCGACATCAGCCTGACCAATCCCCTCCTTTTTCGGCGCTCTCCTTCGATACCCGCTCAATCTTCGGCGTTCCCGGCCGATAACGAGATCGGTTCATAGCCACTAGTTGTTTATATGAATTGCTTCTCGCGAAGAAAAGGACGCCCCTGAAGATGACGATGCGACGAAAACTCTGGATCACGGTTGGCCTGATGTGGCTGGGCATGCTGATTCTGGTGGGCTGGATGGCCCTGGAAAAGCGCGAGACGCTGATGGCCGAGCGCGTCAGCAGTCTCAAGAGCTTCGTGGCCAGCGCCCAGACGCTGGTCGAGCGCTATGTCCAGCGCGCCAACGATGGCGAGTTCTCCGAGGACGCCGCCAAGGGCTTCGCCCGCAGGAACCTGTCGGCGCTGGATCTCGACGGCAGCTATGTCTACGCCTTCGATAGCGATATTCATCTGGTCTATCACCCCAAGCGCGACATCGGCACGGACATGAGCGGTTTCCGCGACGACAACGGCGTCTACTTCTATCGCGAGCTCAAGGCGCTGGCGGACTCCCCCGACGACGGCACGCTGGAGTACACCTCCACCAATGCCGATGGCCAGGACGTATCGCGCCTCAACTACGTGCGCTACGTCCCCGAGTGGGACTGGTACCTCGCCGCCAACGTCTATATCAGCGACATCCAGCACGCATTCTGGGCCGGCGTGTTGAAGATGAGCCTGATCGCCGGCGTCATCGGCATCATCATCACGCTGCTCATGGGCTGGATCATCCGCAACGTGCTGGGCGACCTGGGGGGCGATCCGCGCCAGGCGCGCGATGCGATCCGGGGCATGGCCGAGGGCGATCTCACCACCGCGCTGCAGGTCAAATCCGGCGACCGACGCAGCCTGCTCGCGGCCATCGAGGGCATGCGGATTCACCTGGCCGAATCGATGGCCAACGTTCGCCACGCCTCGACCACCATCACCGTCGGCGTGGGCCAGATTCACAGCGGCAATCAGGATCTGGCGGCGCGAACCGAGCAGCAGGCGGCGTCCATCGGCGAGACCGCCTCCAGCATGGAGGAGTTGACCCAGACCGTGCGCCAGAACGCCGACAACGCCCGCCAGGCGAGCGGCCTGGCCGGCGAGGCACGCAACACCGCCGCAGAGGGCGGCGAGATGATGGATCAGGTCGTCTCGACCATGCAGGGCATCACCGACAGTTCGCGCCGGGTCACCGAGATCGTCGGCGTGATCGACTCGATCGCCTTCCAGACCAATATCCTGGCGCTCAACGCCTCCGTGGAAGCCGCCCGGGCCGGCGAGCAGGGCAGGGGCTTCGCAGTCGTCGCCAATGAAGTCCGCACGCTGGCCAGCCGCAGCGCCGATGCCTCCCGCGAGATCCGCGAGCTGATCGACGCCTCGAATCGCAGGATCGATGCCGGCTCCGAGATCGTCGGCCAGGCCGGCGAGACCATTCGTCGCGCCGTGGACTCGGTCGCCCGCATGACCGATCTGATCGAGGAGATCTCGATCGCGTCCGGCGAACAGTCCAACGGTATCGACCAGGTCAACGAGGCCGTGGTGCAGATGGATCACGTCACCCAGCAGAACGCCTCGCTGGTGCAGCAGGCCTCGGCCGCCGCCGCCACGCTCAATGCGCAGGTGGCGACGCTGGAACGGGCACTGGCCGGGTTCAAGATCGCCGACGTCGAATACGACGAGAGGGTGTCGCGCTATCGTTCGCCATCCCCCTCGACCACGACGCCGGCATTGGCGGCAGCATCATCGCCGGGTGCCGCGACCGCGACACGGTCGACGTCGAGCGATAGCGACGACTGGGAGTCGTTCTAGGAGAGTTTCAGGGGCCATCGCGGCGCATGATGAACCGCACGGCACATCGGGTTATGGTGGCGGCATCCCGCGATACGGAGTGCCGACAGGTGGCGATGATTCCTTCCTTTCTCTGGTGGCGCCGACGAGTCGGCGCCACCGTCTTCATGCTGCTGCTGCTGGCGGGCGTCACGCTCGAGACTCGGGCCGATACGGTTCCGATCACCTTCCCCGACAGCGTCCAGCAGGGCTCGATGGTGATCGGTCGGGTGCCGCCCGGCAGCCAGGTCTCGGTGGCGGGGCACGATCTCAGGGTCACCGGTTACGGCACTGTGGTGTTCGGCGTCGGGCGCGATGCCAGTGGTCGTCAGACGGTGTCGATCACCACCCCGGATGGCCGCCGGCAGAACGTCGCGGTCGCGATCACGCCTCGGGACTGGCCGATCGAACGCATCGACGGCGTGCCGCCCAGGACCGTCTCGCCGCCGCCGGAGATCGCCCGGCGTATCCAGCGCGAGCAGGCCGCCGTCAGCGCCGAGCGTGCGCGCAACGACGACCGGGTGGGTTTCGCCCAGACCTTCATCTGGCCGGTGGAAGGGCGCATCAGCGGGCGTTTCGGCAACCAGCGCATCTATAACGGCACGCCGGGATCGGCGCATTCGGGCATGGACATCGCCGCCGCCGAGGGTACGCCGGTCAAGGCGCCGGCCAGCGGCGTGATCACCTTTGCCGACGATCTCTACCTGACCGGCGGTACGGTGCTGCTCGATCACGGTTACGGCATCAGCTCCAACTTCCTGCATCTGTCACGGATCGACGTGAAGGTCGGCGATCGCGTCGAGCAGGGAGAGGTGATCGGCGCGGTGGGATCGACCGGGCGCGCCACCGGGCCCCACCTGCACTGGGGCATGAACTGGTTCGATACCCGCATCGACCCGCTGCTGGTACTCGATAGGGCTAAATGAGCCCGAGCTTCGTCGGAAAAAACGGCGAGCGATGGCCAGACAAGGCAAAAATTGGCGAAAAAAGCGGAGTTTACGTGGGTGTAAATGAGCACTTTGACCGGGCTGGCGTTCCAGCCGATTTTTAACGCCGTATGGGCGAGCGCAGACATTTTTCAGACGAAGCTCAGCGTTTCCAGTAGCCCGTAACCAGATGCTGCCCCTTCTGCAGCCCGAACTCCTGCTTGAGCCGTTTTCTCAGGCGCTGGCTGACGTCGGCTTCGCCGGCGAACCAGACGAACAGATCGTCGCGGGTGTCGGGCATCGCCTCGACCACCGCCGAGGCAAGCTGTTCGCTGGGTGCGTGACCACGACAGCGGTGACGCCAGCTGATGCGGCAGTGATCGGCGACCGGCAGCTCCAGTTCATCCACCGGCGATTCGACCTCCAGCCACGCCTCGACCTGCGCGCTCGCCGGCAGCGTTTCCAGCAATCGCGCGATGGCGGGAATGGCGGTCTCGTCACCGGCCAGCAGATAGTGCGACGCCTCGGCGACGCCCCGCCCGTAGGGGCCGGCCATGCCGCAGATGTCCCCCGGCTTGGCCCGGCGGGCGAAATCGCCCCCCGGCCCCGGCGCTTCGTGCAGCAGAAAATCGATATCCACCTCGCCGCTGGCGACGTCCAGCCGGCGGATGGTGTAGTAGCGAATCTCGGCCCGTCGATCTTCCGGCGGCCACTGGGTACCGCCTTCCGCCGTGGGGCGCGGCCACTGGGGACGGTCGATACCGGGCGGCGGAAAATGCAGCCGCACGTGCCACTCTTCCGGGTGATCGAAGCGCGCCAGGTTCTCGCCGGTCAGCGTCAGGCGGCGGATGCTGGGGCTCAGCTCCTCGATCCGGGCAACCCGCATCTCGCGGAAGTTGGCAAAGGTCGGCGCCGCCACCACGTCTCCATGCCAGTGCAGCGGCAGTGCGTTGTCGCCGGCGAACAGCGCGACGTAGTGTTCAATGATCCCGCGCAGCGTTTCCAGGCCGTCCCTCGCGTCGGCTTCGGCCTCGAGATGAAGACCGACCCGGCTCACCGAGAAGCGCGCTTCCCCACCCGGCAGGTCGATCGCCACCTGGCGCTCGTCGCTGCGATAGGCCACGTCGTACTCATCCAGAAACGCTATCAGGCGCAATCGAAAATCATTCACATCGGTAAGCGTCAGCGTGGCGTCGCAGCGTTGTGCAGTCATGGTGTCGGATCGTCGCGAGGGTGGGTCGATGAACTGAGCCGGCAGGACGCCAGCGCGGTCAGCGTACCAGAAAAGCCGCTGAGGGGGGAATCCTTGCCGAGGCGGGAATCAACGCAAGATGCCCCCGGGGAGCGGAGGCATCTTGGGACGGCTTACGCCGGTAACATCGGCCTGTCGATCAGGCGATGGCTTCGGCGTAGCGGCGGTTGACTTCATCCCAGTTGATGACGTCGAAGAACGCTGCGATATAGTCCGGACGCTTGTTCTGATACTTCAGATAGTAGGCGTGTTCCCACACGTCCAGCCCCAGAATCGGCGTCAGACCTTCCATCAGCGGGCTGTCCTGGTTCAGGGTGTTGATGACCTTGAGCTTCTTCTCCGGCGTCACCACCAGCCAAGCCCAGCCACTACCGAAACGACCGGTAGCCGCTTTCTTGAACTCTTCCTTGAAGGTCTCGTAGCCGCCCAGCTCGCTCTGGATGGCTTCGCCCACCTTGCCGGTCGGCTCGCCACCGCCATCCTTGGACATCACGGTCCAGAACAGGGAGTGGTTGGCATGGCCGCCACCGTTGTTGATGACAGCCTGGCGCTTGTCCTGCGGCACCTTGTCGATATCGGCCATCAGCTTGTCGACCGGCACATCCTCGAGCCCCGTACCTTCCAGTGCGGCATTGAGGTTGTTGATGTAGGTCTGATGGTGACGAGTGTGGTGAATCTCCATCGTCATCGCGTCGATCTTGGGTTCCAGCGCGTCATAGGCGTAGGGTAGCGACGGTAAGCTATGAGCCATGATCAAAACTCCCTTTCATGAGGAGGCATTGCCCGACGTGGGCGCCTCTCGGGTGAATCAAAATAGTGAGCAACGCGTCGCGGTGTCAAGCAAGCCCGATCTTCGCGCAGCGTTGCCACGATAAAATATCACCTTGATTTCAAAAAGATTTTCCGAAGCCTTGGCGAGGCCGGTTGCGCAGCTTCGGCAAATCTCCCTGTCGTCCAATCTAGATGGCGTGTCCTGCGGCGGCTTTCAACCCCATCCGCCATTTTTCTTGTCGATCCCGGCTTCCGTCGGCGTGCGCCTGCAGCGCGCTATCGACGGGTGGCCGGCACCATGGAGCGGTAGTAGCGATCCCATAGCATCACGCCACCGGCAACGCCGCCGGGCAGCAGAATCAGGTTGAGTACCGGAACCCAGGTCGCCACCGACATGCAGGCGCCGTAGGTCAACGTCGGCCACCAGCGCCCGCGCAGGCGGCGGAGCATGTCGGTGAAGCCGACCTGATTGTTGTCCATCGGGTAATCGAGATACTGGACGGCCATCATCCAGGCCGAGAACGCCGCCCACAGAAACGGCGTGATCAGGTTCAGTCCCGGCACGAACCCCAGCAGGAACAGCACCGCCATACGCGGCAGGATGTAACCTAGCTTGACCAGTTCCCGCCCCAGCGCATCGACGCCGGCCTTCATCAACCCGCGCTCGTCGCTCGGTGGGCGCCCGGTAACCCGGGTTTCCACCTTTTCGGCCAGGAAACCGTAGAACGGCGCCGCGATCAGGTTGGAGACCAGGGTGAAGGTGAAGAAGACGATCAGCGCCAGGGCGACGACCAGCAGCGGCCAGATCAGCCACTCGAGCCAGGTCAGCCAGCCGGGTATCTGGCGCATGCCGTAGTCGAGCCAGCCGCCGAAATTCTCGAAGAGATAGAAGAGCGTGCCGCCATACAGCAGCAGGTTGACCAGAACCGGGCCGATCACGAAGCGGCGCAGCCCGGGTTCGAACACCAGGCGCGTGCCTTGGATAATCGCTTGCAGGGAATAGATCATGCTGAATCCGTCGACCAGACAAAGTGTTGCGTGATCGACACGCTAACACAGTCCTTGCGGCGCGGCGTCAATCCTGACCGAGCGCGATCACCCGACGGCGAGCGGCGGGGCCTCTAGCGCTTATCGCTTCGTCCCAGGGCTTCCCGATCGAGCTCTTCCACCGCGGTATGGCGAATGTCGCGCCCCTTCACCAGGTAGATGACGTGCTCGGCCAGGTTGTCGGCGTGATCGCCGATCCGCTCCAGCGCGCGCAGTACCGTCATGACGCTCAGCACGGCACCGATGGAGCGGGAATCCTCCATCATGAAGGTCGCCAGCGACCGCATGGCGGTGGTGTACTCGCTGTCCACCGAGGCGTCTTCCTGAACCACCTTCAAGGCCAGCTCGGTATCGAAACGCGCGAAGGCGGTCAGCGAATCACGCAGCATGCTGCGCACGTGTTCACTGATGTGGCGGATCTCTACGCTGCCCTGGGGAATGCGCCCCGATTCGATCAGATCGAGCGCATTGCGCGCGATCTTGTTGGCTTCATCGCCCATCCGTTCGAGATCGTTGGTGGCCCGGATGACCGCGATGACCAGGCGCAGATCGGAGGCGGCCGGCTGGCGACGCGCCAGAATCCGCACGCACTCCTCGTCGATCTTGAGCTGCATGTCGTTGACGCTGGTATCGTTGTCGCGCACCCGGATAGCCAGTTGGCTATCGCCCTCCAGCAGCGCCGCAAGGGCTTCCTGGAGCTGCTTCTCGACCAGTCCGCCCATGGCCATCAGTTGGGTCTTGATGGTCTCGAGATCCTGGTTGTACTGCTGCGAGATGTGCTGACTGTGGGTATCGCTGGTGATATCCATGCGTGACTCCGACGGCTTGTCTGGGGGCGTTGACGTATCTGACACGGTGGCTTGGGCAGCTGAGTCTGCCATCGAGGATCTAGTTTCGATGGTCCGGACGCGACAGGCGTAGAGACACCTATGACCGTGATCATCGCACGAAATTGTTGCAACTTCGTGACGATGACGGATTCACAGCGGGGTCAGTTTGGCGAACCCCAGTACCAGCCACTTGTCTCCCTCGCCCTCGAAACTGACATGCACCCGGGCCCGCGCCCCTTCGCCCTCGGCATCGAGGATCACGCCTTCGCCGAACAGCGGATGGCTGACGCGCTGGCCGAGCGACAGCGATGGCAGATCATCGCCGCCTTCGATGCCCTGCTGGCGTGCCGGGCCAACGTCCGGCCGGGAGGTCACCGGTCGCGATATCTGGCCGCGCAGGCGCACCTCCTCGAGCAGCTCCTCGGGGACTTCCCGCAAGAACCGCGAGGGTCGCGCCATGGTCTCGCGGCCATGCAGTCGGCGAATCTCGGCATAGGTGAGATAGAGCTTGCGCATGGCGCGGGTCATGCCGACATAGCAGAGCCGGCGCTCCTCCTCGAGGCGTCCCGGCTCTTCCAGCGACATCTTGTGCGGGAACAGCCCCTCTTCGATACCCGCCACGAACACCACCGGGAATTCCAGCCCCTTGGCCGAGTGCAGCGTCATCATCTGGACGCAATCTTCGAACTCGTCGGCTTCGTGATCGCCGGCATTGAGCGCCGCCTCGGCCAGGAACGGCTCCAGCGCCGCGGCGCCTTCGCCGACTTCTTGCAGGTCGATCGGGTTGGCCTGCGCACTCTGCGAGAACGCCCGCGCCGCGTTGATCAGCTCCTCGAGGTTCTCGACCCGCGCCTGGCCCTTCTCGCCCTTCTCGCTGCGATGGTGCTCGATCAGGCCGGAGCTCTGGATGACGTGATCGATGATCTCGTAGAGCGCCATGCCGGCGGTGTCGTTGTCGAGGCGCTCGATCAGCTCGGCGAAGACGTTGAGCGCATTGCCGGCGCGGCCCTTGAGCGTGCCGTCGCTCAGGCTGTCGTGCAGCGCCTGCCACAGCGACACGTTGGTGTCGCGGGCGCGATGACGCAGGATCTCCACCGTGCGCGTTCCGATCCCGCGAGGCGGCACGTTGATCACCCGTTCCAGCGAAGCGTCGTCCTCGCGATTGAGCAGCAGCCGCAGGTAGGCCAGCGCGTTCTTGATCTCGAGGCGTTCATAGAAGCGCTGGCCGCCGTAGATGCGATACGGCACCCCGCTGCGGATCAGCGCCTCCTCGATCACCCGGGACTGGGCGTTGGAGCGGTAGAGAATCGCAATCTCGCGGCGCGCGAAGCCGTTGCGGCCCTGCTCGCCGATGGTATCGACGATGAAGCGCGCCTCGTCGAGATCATTGAAGCCGGCATAGACCGAAATCTTGTCGCCGGTGTCGCCGTCGGTCCACAGCTCCTTGCCCATGCGCCCGCTGTTGTGACTGATCAGCGCGTTGGCGGCATCCAGGATGGCGCTGGTGGAGCGATAGTTCTGCTCCAGGCGGACCGTCCGGGTATTGGCGAATTCGCTCTCGAAGCGGCGAATGTTCTCGACCTTGGCCCCGCGCCAGCCGTAGATCGACTGGTCGTCGTCGCCGACCACGATCATGGCCGCGCGGTCGGCATCCCCCTCGCCGCCGGCCAGCAGCTTGAGCCAGGCGTACTGCAGGGTGTTGGTGTCCTGGAACTCGTCGACCAGGATATGGCCGAAGCGTTCGCGATAGTGCTTGAGCAGCGCCGGCGTATCGCGCAGCAGCTCCAGGCTGCGCAGCAGCAGCTCGCCGAAGTCGACCAGTCCGCCGCGCTCGCAGGTCAACTGGTAGAGCTCGTAGAGCTCTACCATCTTGGCCATGTACGGGTCTCCATGGGTCGCCACCTGCTGCGGACGCAGCCCCTCCTCCTTGCAGCCACCGATGAAATACTGCACCTGCTTGGGCGGATAGCGCTCGTCGTCGACGTTGTGGTCCCGCAGCAGGCGCTTGACCAGCCGCAGCTGGTCGTCGCTGTCGATGATCTGGAAATGCTGGGGCAGACGGGCATCGTGCCAGTGGGTGCGCAGCAGGCGGTGGGCGATGGAGTGGAAGGTGCCGACCCACATGTTGCGCAGCGTCGCGCCCTGCAGCGCCTCGAGACGCGTCCGCATCTCGCGGGCGGCCTTGTTGGTGAAGGTCACCGCCAGAATGGCGTAGGGAGATACGCCCTCGGCCTGCATCAGCCAGGCGATCCGGTGCACCAGCACCCGGGTCTTGCCCGAGCCGGCACCGGCCAGCACCAGCATGTTGCCGGGCGGCGCAGCGACGGCCTCGCGCTGATTGGCGTTGAGGGAGTCGATTAGTGGCGAGACATCATCCATTGGGAACCGTGCGGGGCCTGCTGCTGGAAATAGAGAAGAGCGCGCCAGCTTAACATAGCCGGCCCGCTCCACCTGACATGACGCCCGCGACGGCTGACTGGCGCGGGTAAGGTCAGCGCTTCTGCGCCGTGGCGGCATCCTCGGCGGCGGCGCGGATCGCCGCGTCCTGCGGGCGCGCGGACGCGGATGACGCCGCCCCGGAGCCAGCGGCACCGATCGCCGAGGGGGACGCGGAGGATTTCGCCGCCGCGCCGGACGCCGTGGCCGCCGTGGCCGAGGACGTCTTTGCTGGACCCGTTGCCCGGGAAGCCGATGCGGGAGAAGCGTTGGAGGTCGCCGCTGTCGCTGTCTCGCGGTTTTCGTCGGCAGTCGAGGTATCGCGCTCCTCGCCGTCGGTCGGCCTCTCCTGGGTGATTGCCTCGGGCTTGGGCGGCGGCTCGATCACCGTCTCGTGATGCATGTCGGCGAGCTTCTCGGCCCCCTTGGCGACGTGGTGATACATCTCGCGGTAGTCCTCCACCATGCGGGTCATGGTCGCGGAGACCTGCTCGAAATGCTCGCGCACGTCCTCCTTGTAGGCGGTGTGTTCGCGGTTGAGTTCGCGCATCGGTTCGGTGTTGTGGCCACCCATCTTGGTACCCAGCCAGTAGCCGACCAATACGCCAACGGCGCCCACGGCTACCGCGATGGCAATCCAGGGCCCTACGCCAATGCTCTCCATAAATCAGCCGCCTCTTATGATTGAAAGACAATTCAAGTGATTGAAAGACAAACGTCATCATCGGTCTTTGCCGCACCATGATTGAAGACAGGTCGCGCGGCGGGTTGGTTCAATACCCAATCCCAGTTCAGCACCTAACCATAGTTCAGCCCCGCTCGGCCAGTGGCTCGCGACTCGCCGGCCCCCGTTTCGGTTGACACTCACTGTCGCTCCAGGGCGGCCTGAAGCCGGTCGTGACGTTTTACGCTTTCCTTTCGCTCGTAGCTCGTAGCTCGTAGCTCGGATCAGTGAAAATCCCGGCTGCGCGTACTCAGCCCCTCAAGCAGGCCGGTAAGGTCGACCAGACGTTTGGCGATGATATGACGCACGCCCTCCTGGCTCTCCAGCCTGCCGGTCACCCGCAGCAGTCGGGATTCGAGCAGGATACGGCGATAGCGCACGGCCAGCCGCGGCCAGACCACGACATTGACCATGCCGAATTCGTCCTCGAGGGTGAGAAAAGTCACCCCTTTGGCGGAACCGGGACGCTGCCGCCCGACCACCAGCCCGGCGATCGCCACGCCGATGTCGCTCGGTAGCTCGGTGAGGCGTTTCGAATCCACCACGCCGCCCAGACCGCGGGAACCCTCCGCGCGGTAGCGCTGGCGCAGCAGCGACATCGGATGCGGCCCCAGCGTGGTGCCGAGCGCGGCGTAGTCCGCCTTGATCGCCTCGCCGACCTCGATGGCCGGTAGCGCGAGCGTCTCCTCTTCGCTATCGACCTCGGCACCATCTTGGGAGAACAGTGGCAGCGAAGCCTCGATCCCGGCCGTGGCCCAGCGCGCCCGATGACGATCTCCGGCCAACCCTTCCAGCGCGCCGGCGTCGGCGAGCCGCGAGAGCACCGCCCGCCTGACCCCGGATCGCGCCGCCAGGCGTTCGACGCTATCGCAGCCGGGCGTGTCGCGCGCCGCCAGCAGCCGTTGGCCGTCGCTCCCGGCCAGGCCCTTGATCATGTGCAGCCCGAGCCGGATCGCCAACCTGCCGGTGCTGGTAGGGGCAACCTCCAGCATGCTCTCCCACTGGCTGACTCGGATATCGACCGGGCGCACTTCGACGCCGTGGCGGCGGGCGTCCTGCAGCACCTGGTCCGGCGAATAGAAGCCCATCGGCCAGCTGTTGATCAGGGCGCAGGCGAAGATCGCCGGCTCGTGACACTTGAACCAGCAGCTGGCGTAGGTGAGCAGGGCGAAGCTGGCGGCGTGGGATTCGGGAAAGCCGTAGCTGCCGAAGCCCTTGATCTGCTCGAAGATGCGCTCGGCGAAGCTCAGCTCGTAGCCGCGCTCGAGCATGCCCTCGACGATCCGCTGGCGATGGGGCTCGAGCCCGCCGTGGCGCTTCCACGCCGCCATCGACCGGCGCAGCTGATCGGCCTCGCCGGGGCTGTAACCCGCCGCTTCCACCGCCAGTGCCATCACCTGTTCCTGGAACAGCGGTACGCCCAGGGTGCGTTCGAAGGCGTCCTTGAATGCCTGTGACGGATAGGTGATCGGCTCCTCGCCGTTACGCCGCCTGAGGTAGGGGTGGACCATGTCGCCCTGGATCGGCCCGGGGCGCACGATCGCCACTTCGATCACCAGGTCGTAGAACTTGGCCGGCCTGAGCCGCGGCAGCATCGCCATCTGCGCGCGGGATTCGATCTGGAACACGCCGATGGTGTCGGCGCGCTGGATCATGGCGTAGGTCTCGCCGCACTCCTTGGGAATCGTCGCCAGCTCGTAGTCGAGTCCGCGATGCCGGCGCAGCAGGTCCAGGCTTCGCCGCAGCACCGTCAGCATGCCCAGCGACAGCACGTCGACCTTGAGCAGGCCGACCAGGTCGAGATCGTCCTTGTCCCACTGGATCACGGTGCGCTCCGGCATGGCGGCGTTTTCCACCGGCACCAGCGTCTGCAGCGGCGCATCCGAAATCACGAAGCCCCCCGGATGCTGGGAGAGATGGCGCGGAAAGCCGATGAGCGTGCCGGCCAGCACCAGCAGCCGTTGCAGCGCCGGCTCGTCGGGCTCGAAGCCCTGCTCGCGCAGCCGCGTCTCGTCGGGTATGTGATCGGTCCAGCGCCCGGCACAGCGGGCCAGCCGATCGATCCGCTCCGGTGCGAAACCCAGCGCCCGGCCGATATCCCGTATCGCCCCGGCGGCATGGTAATGGCTGACCACGGCGGTCAGCGCCGCCCGGTGCCGCCCGTAGCGGCGGAAAACGTACTGGATCACCTCTTCGCGGCGCTCGTGTTCGAAATCGACATCGATATCCGGCGGTTCGTCGCGCTCGCGGGAGATGAAGCGCTCGAACAGCAGCGCCGTGTGCGACGGATCGATCTCGGTGATCCCCAGCGCGTAGCAGACCGCCGAGTTGGCCGCCGAGCCGCGCCCCTGGCACAGGATCTGCTGCCGCCGCGCGAAGTCGACGATGTCGTGCACGGTGAGGAAATAGTGCTCGTAGCCGAGCTCCTCGATCAGCGTGAGCTCATGGTCGATCTGCCGGGCGACCTTCTCCGGCGCGCCATCCGGCCAGCGTCGTTGGCAGCCTTGAGCCGTCAGCTCGCGCAGCCATTCGGCCGGCGTCTTGCCGGCCGGCACCACCTCGTGAGGATAGGTGTAGCGAAGCTCGCCGAGATCGAACCGGCAGCGCGCCGCCAAGGCCACGCTCTCGGCCATCAGCCCGGCGGGATAGATCGCGGACAGCGCGTCGCGGCTGCGCAGATGGCGCTCGCCATTGGCAAACAGGATATCGCCCGCCTCGAACACGCTGTGGTGATGGCGAATGGCGGTCAGGCAGTCCTGCAGTGCCCGCCGGCCCCGCGCGTGCATGTGGACGTCCCCCGTCGCCACTGCCGGAATGTCCAGCGACGCGGCCAGGGCCTGCAGTCGGGCCAGGCGCGCCGCGTTGTCGCAGCCCTGCTCGAAGCCGTAGTGCAGCTCCACCGCCAGCCACAGCCGGTGGGGAAAGAGGCGGGCCAGCCGCTCGCCCACCTTATGATCACCCACCTCGCGATCCGGCACGGCACCGGGGATCCACAGCGCGAACAGGCCGTCACCGCCATCGAGTTCGTCGAGATCCGTTGCGAGCAGCCGATATTCGCCCTTGGGCGCGCGGCCGCGAACGCGGGTGATCAAGCCACATAGCGCCTCGTAGCCACGCCGGTTCTCCACCAGCAGCACCAGCTTGATGCCGCATTCGGTACGAAACTCCGCGCCGACGATCAGGTCGATGCCGTACTCACGCGCCGCCTGCCAGCCGCGCACGATGCCGGCCAGCGTGGCTTCGTCGGTGATCGCCAGGGCACGATAGCCGTGCCGGGCCGCGCGCTCGAACAGTTCATCCGCGGTGGAGGCACCGCGCTGGAAGCTGAACGCGGAGAGGCAGTGCAGCTCGGCGTAGGGGTCTTTAAAGGCGCCCGCACCCGCGCCGATTCTACAGGCGCCCGCACCCGCGCCTATTGGCTCTCGGGCCCCCGAATCCGCGTCGATCCTACAGGCGTCCGAAGCGGCAGCGTCGGGCCGCGATAAGGCGGCAGCGTCGGGCCGCGATGAAAAGCCATCGTTCATCCGAACCACCCGTGCAGATACCAACCCTGTCGCCCCGGCTCGCACCAGACCCAGGCGTGGCGACCATCGACCCACTGGGCCAGGTAGTAGTCGCGCCGGATGTCGCCACCGTCCCACCAGCCGCTCTCGATGCGCTCCGGCCCTGCCAGCAGTTGCACTACGTCGCCGTCGCAGCGCTGCGGCGCAGGGACGAGCCAGCCGGGACGCGACGGGCCGGCGCTGGCATCGCGCGCCCGTGGCCCGGCACCGTTCAGCACCGCCATCTCCGGGCGATGCTCGCGATGTTCGACCAGCGGCCTGAGCGCCGATTCTCCCAGCCGGGCCACCAGACGCTGGTGCAGTGCCGCCCAGGCCTGGGCCTGACGCGCCGGCCCCTCCAGCAACTCCCGTCGTGTCGGCGCATAGTCGGAGAGCCGAGGCGCGAAGAGCGTCAGCGAGAGCACGGGGCCTTCGAGACGCACGCGCTCCAGGTGGGCACGGGCCAGCTCGAGCAACGTGTCAGGGTCGCGCTGTACCGCCAGCAGCCCGATCCCGACATGCTGCACGCTACCCCCCTCCAGGCCGAACTGCAGACGAAACCGCTCGACACCGGCATCCTGGCCGACCAGGAACACGCTCAGTTCCTGCAACAGGCGCTTTAGCGGGAAGGCCAGGCCAGCAATGGCATGCACCGGCTGATCGAATTCGAAGGTGCGGGAAAACCGCGGCGTCGGGCGGTGGTAATCCAGCGCCAGCGGCCACTCTCCACGCAGTTCGCCCAGGTGGCGCATCAGGCCGCCACCGAAACGTCGGGCCAGGGCGCTGCGCGGCAGGGCGAACAGCTCGCCCAGGCGCTGGAAACCGCTGCGATTCAGGGTCTGCACGATGTCACGGTCGGAATCGATGCCCGCCAACCCCGCCCGATCGAGACGCAGCGTTGCCAACGCCGACTCCAGCCCGTTCTCGTCCACCGCCAGCCCGTCATGGACGTTGACCAGTACCCGTGCTGCCGCCGGGTTGGGGGCGATCACCAGTCGATGCGAAAAGCCGAGCTCGCCGAGTTCCCCGCGCAGACGCGCCTCCAGCCGTGGCCAGGGGCCGAGCAGATCGAGACTGCTGGCGACCTCGAACACCAGCGCATGCGGGTAGTGAAGGCTGACCTGGGCGCTGAAACCGTAGGCCCAGGTCGCCAGCCGTCGGCGCCAGCGCTCGACGGACTCGGCATCGAACGGCGCCGTCTCGAGCCGCTGACTCGAACCGGATCGAGACCCCCTATCTGGCGCGGAGTTGGGCGCCTTGGAAAGCGGCGCGGCGTCGGGCGCCTTAAAAAGCGGCGCGTTACACAGCGCTTCGGCGAAGCCCAGCGCCTGCCCAGGCCTGACACCACGCTCCCGGGCGGCGCGATTGGCGGCGCGGATGCACTGGCGCTGCACCGGCCCGTCGATCAGTGCGAACGGAGCCTCGGGGTCGGGGCGGCGGCGTAATGCGCCCTCCAGCGCCAGGCGCGGAAACAGCAGGCAGACCCAGCGCATGGCGTCACGCCCCGCCGCCGAAGGCGATCCGTCGCGAGGGCGCAAGGCCGCCGCGACACTTGAGGACCTCCAGCTCGGCATGCCGGTGCAACCGCAGCCGCAGCGGCGCCGGCGATGCCTCGGCCACTTTCGCCAGCGGCCGATGCACGAAGGCCAGCGTATCTCCGCTTGCCGCCGCCACTTGCAACCGGCGCATGAGACGGCCATCGGCCTGCGCCAGCCAGGCTACGACCGCGCCACAACAGCCGGCGCGCAGGCACTGCTCCGTCGCCCAGAGCGCCTCGCGTCCCTGCACGTCGAGCCAGTGACACTGCTCCAGCACCACTCCCGCCCGCCGCCACGCCGCCGGGTACGGCGCCCCCGGCGGCGAGACCAGCACTATCGGCCGGCCTTGCCGTGTCAGGCGCGAGAGCACCGGCCACAGCAGGGCCAGCTCCCCGTTGCCGGCGCCGCTCGACAGCAGCTCGCTGATCGCGGCCGGTGGCCAGCCACCGCCCGGCAGGAGCGCATCGAGCGGCGTGGCCGCTGGCAATCGCCTCGCCTCGATCGCCAGCGGTATTGGTCTGGGCACGCCAGACCTGGCGGCTGTCGAGCAGGGTCTCCAGGCTGCTCATCGGCCGGCCTCCTTGGCGAGGGGTGGCAGCGGTAGCCATCGAAAACAGCAGGAAGCGAGTGACGACATGGCGGTGCTCGGGAGAGTTGAATCATTGCCACCAGTGTCACTCAGAACACGGATACTGTCTATATATACAGTATTCGAGACGTAAAAAAACGCCACCTCAAGCGACGTTTTCCAGGATGCGAGCGGCTCAGGAGACGCTGTTGGAAACCCTCAGAGACCCCAGGCTGCGCTTGATCGCCTTGAGCTGATCGGTGATCTGCGGCCCGCGGTTCTTGGCCACGCCGACGGCGAGCACGTCGATGGTCAACAGGTGGGCGATGCGCGAGGTCATCGGAATGTAGACCTCGGTATCTTCCTGGACATCCACCGGCAACGACAGGGTCACCTCGCGGGCCAGCGGCGAATCGCTGGGGCACAGGCCAATCACGGTGGCACCGGCCTTGACGGCAGTCTTGGCGCTGGCGATCAACGCCCGGGTGCGGCCGGTCTGGGAGATCGCCACCACCACATCGCCCGCCTTCAGGGTGGCGGCGGACATCGCCTGCATGTGCGGGTCGGCGTAGGCGGAAGTCTGGATCTGGAGGCGGAAGAACTTGTGCTGGGCGTCGGCCGCGACCACCCCCGAGGCGCCGTAACCGTAGAACTCGACCCGATTAGCGACCGCCAGTGCGGCGATCGCCTTGCCCAGCGCCTCGTTGTCCAGGCCGTCACGGACCCGCTCCAGCGTCTCGATGGTGCTGTCGAAGATGCCATGGGAGAACTCGGCCACGCTATCGCCATCGTTCATGGTGAACTGGGCGTACTGGCTGCCCTTGGCCATCATCTGCGCCAGCTTCAGCTTGAACTCCTGGAACCCGGCCATGCCCATGGCGCGACAGAAGCGCACCACCGTGGGCTCGCTGACCTGCGCCTCGCTGGCCAGATCGGTGATCCGCATCAGGATCACCTCTTCCGGATTGCGCAGCACGAACCGCGCCACCTTCTGCTCGGAGCGACGCAGACGATCCATGTGAACGCGCAATTCATCGAACAGCGAACGGCTCATGGCTGGCCCTCGAATGGCGACATCAGGCGGTCTCGCTTCTCTGGGTTTCGATCGAAAGTTCGAAACCTAGTATGCCCGAGTCGGGCTGGCGGAACACGCCGGCACGGCGCGTTGAAAGCATGAAAAAAGTGGATCGTCATTATCTTGTAAAGTTGAGTATAGTATGCATGTCGGGCGCAAAACCGACAGTTCCGAGGATGCCAGGAGATTCGATCAATGAAGGACATCGAACATCTTCACACCCTGAAGAGCGAAATTCTCGATATTTTCATGACGTTGGAAGTCAACGAGCACGAGCGGCGCAAGCGCAGGGCAGCCGTGCGTTACCTCAAGGCCCGGCGTGGCATCGAGCAGCGCCAGGAGAAGCGCCAGTTGGCGGAAGAGATCGCAGAATTACCTGAATAGCTGCCCGGATAGCATCCGGTCGACGGCGCCCCTGCCCCAACGATCAGCGGCCGTTGTCCTCGGACAACGGCCGCTGCCTGCCCCGCCGGAACCCTCGCCGACGGGGAAGTTCCCATCACGCCCCGAAGCACGCCCCGAGACGTGACGGAGGGTCCGCTACAGGCTGTTGAAGAACACCACGATCACGCCGATGGGGGCGACATAACGCGATACGTAGTGCCATACCACCCGTCCTTTCGGACCCAGGCCCAGCTCCTGCTTGACGTCGTCGCTGTCCAGGAACCAGGCGGTGAAGACGATCGCGGCCAGCCCCGTCAGCGGCAGCATCAGCTTGCTGGTGAGCGCGTCGAGCAGGTCGAAGACGTTGAAGCCGAACGGCTGGAACCCTGACCAGACGTTGAACGCCAGCAGCGCGGCAATACCCAGCGCCCAGGTCGACAGCGCCGCAACGAAAGCCGAGGCAACGCGCGACAGCCGGGTACGCTCCTCCAGAAATTCCGTCACCGGCTCCAGCAGCGAGATCGCCGAGGTGATCGCGGCCACGGTCAGCAGCGCGAAGAAAATCGTACCGAACGCCAACCCCCAGGGCATGTCGATGAAGGCCAGCGGCAGGGTCACGAACAGCAGCCCCGGCCCGGCACTCGGATCCAGGCCGTTGGCGAACACCACCGGAAAGATCGCCATGCCGGCGCCGAGCGCGATGACCGTATCCAGGATCACCACGGTGCGCGCGGTCTTGATCAGATCGACCTCCTGACCCAGGTAGGAGCCGTAGGCCATCATGATCCCCATGCCCAGCGACAGGGTGAAGAAGGCGTGGCCCAGCGCCGCGAGGATGACGCCGCCGTTGAGCTTGCTCCAGTCCGGCGAGAACATGAACTCGGCCGCCTGGCCAAAGCCCGAGGTGGACATGCCGAAGCCGATCAGCACGACCAGCGCCACGATCAACAACGGCATCAGCCACTTGGCCGCGCGCTCCAGGCCCCCCTTGACGCCGCCAGCGACGATGCCGAAGGTCAGCAGCATGAACAGCGTGTGCCAGAACAGCAGCGTGCCCGGCTGGCCCAGCAGGGTGGTGAAGTAGTCACCCACGCTGACGCCGCTGGAGTTACCGAGGTCGCCGGTCAGCGTGCTCCAGGTGTAGTTGAGCGACCAGCCGCCCACCACGCTGTAGAAAGAGAGAATCAGGAACGAGCCCAGCACGCCGGCGATCCCCACCAGCACCCAGTCCGGCGAGAGCTTCGAGTCGCGGCCGAGCTTCTGCATGGTGTTGACCGGGTTGGACTGCCCGCGGCGGCCCAGCAGCCACTCGGAGACCAGGATCGGCAGCCCGATCAGCGCGATGCAGGCCAGGTAGACGAGCACGAAGACCGCACCGCCGCTGTCGCCCACCATGTAGGGGAATTTCCAGATGTTGCCGAGCCCCACGGCCGAACCGGTCGCTGCCAGAACGAAGGCCGTGCGGGAGGACCACTGCGCATGGGTATGGGATTGTTTGGCCATGAATTCACCATCAGTATTGCTGTTGTCGGAATACCGCCCCTTCGGGAGGCCGGACCCTGTGTCGTTTTTGAAGCCTGGGAGCGTCTCCGGCTGTTTAGCTTCGGCGGCAGGTTCGGGCCGCTTGAAAGCTGTGGCGGCAGCTTCGGGCCGCTTGAAAGCTGTGGCGGCAGCTTCGGGCCGCTTGAAAGAGAAACGCGCGAATTATAACGACTCGAACCCGTTTCTTCCCTTTTTCCTCCTGGAATTCGTCCAAAAGAGGTGTAAAGCGTCCCGAAAACGCAAAGATTGCGCAGAATGCACCATATCCGCCGCCGGGCGGAGGATTCACTCCCCGCTATTTGCAAGCCGCGTTCGGTGCGCAAAATGCCGCGTGTTCTTGTAGGGCATCTTCATGTAGCCGGAAACGCCGAGACCGTCGATCTGCGGCACCGCCGCCAGCAGCGTCTCCAGGCAGTCGCGGAACTCCTCCTCCCGGGCCGGATCGAGCAGGCGGTAGTAGCTGTGGATCTTCAGGTGGGTCGGCAGCGCCTCGAAGATGATCATCCCGGTGTGATGGATGGCGTTGAGTCGCGACAGCGCCTCGATCATCACCGGCGGTAGCCGCAGGAACTCCTCGGGATCCGGACCGTCCTCGAAGTAGGAGTGCTCGCGACTGGCGTCTTCCAGTTCCGGCGTCGGGCTGACCTCGTAGGGAATCGCGCAGGTCGTGTCGGGCACGAACGGCCGCGAGGCATCGTCGCGGTCGACGTGCAGGGTGCGCCGGGCGTTGAACAGGCACGCCTTGAACACACCGTCGCGGCGGCGGATCGCCCGGGCCAGGGTGACCATGTTGTTCACCGCCGCGACGAAGGCCTTCCGGAGCGACGGCTCGTTGAGGCTCAGGGTCGTGTCGAACTCGACGCCGGCGTCGCTCCAGCGTACCGCCAGACCGCCCACCACCGGATACTTTCCCAGCCTGCCCACCGCCACCAGGAACGCTTTCTCGAGATCGCCCATGCCCTGCATGAAGTGCTTGTAGTAGCGATCGAGCTGGACGTCGTTGACCACGCTCAGGGTGTCGTTGCGCTCGTCGTCCTGGCGGTGGTCGTCACGCAGGAACGCCTTGCGCGAGCTGTAGACGACCGTCTCGATCTCCTGCTCCAGCGAGCGCACCCACACCGGCACCAGCGGGGTTTCCGGCGATGCCTCGGTCTCCCGCAGGATCGTGCGGGCAATCCGCGGCATGTGCTGGAGAAAGTAGTCCCCGGCCCGGCGACGCAGCGCGGGATCCTCGCTCAGCATCGCATCCAGCACCCGGGCGAACTCGATCGGCAGCCCCAGCGAAGTGGCCGGGATCGTCTCGCGGCCGAAGCGGCTGGACTGCGCGGTGGCGAGCGCATAGAGGGTCGCGGCGGCACCCTGCTCGTCGAAGCGCGGCGACGACAGCGCGCCCTCGAGCTGCTCCCCGCCGATGTAGTAGACATCACCCATGCGGGCGTTGGTGTGCTGCAGATCGGCGGACATCAGCTCCATCACGTTGCGCGACAGGAACTGGCCCTCGGCATCGAGCTGGGCAAAGACCGACGAGCCCCAGTCGATCAGCGCGATCTGCTCGGTTCGCGCATCGAACATCAGGTTCGAGGGCTTGATATCCCCGTGCACCACGAGTCGCCCCTCGGCGGACTCGCGGCGCAGCGTGCGCAGGATGTCCGCCAGCTGCGCCGCGATCTTGATCACCAGGCGCGGCGCCAGACGACCTTCGCGCAGCGAGAACTCCTCCAGGTTGATACCCGGCGCGCGCGCCATCACCAGCATCGCCTGATGGCGCAGGGTGCGGTAGGCGATCAGTTTGGGAACGCGGGGATGATCCACCTGCTCGAGCATGAACGCCTCCTCCTCGAGGCGCTCGTGGAACGACTGCGGCAGGTTCTGGCGGGTGAACTTGAACACGTGGCTGTCGCCGGCGCCATCGATACCCGCGAAGACGAAGCCGTAGGCCCCCTTGCCGACCAGCTCGACCTCGCGATAGCCGACCTGGGCGAGCTGGCGGCGGCAGCGCCCGATCCACTCGCGCAGCTGCCGCGCCTGGCTCTGGCTGAGCAGATAGACCGACTGCTCCTCGGGGATATAGAACTGCTGCAGCTCCGTGGGCTTGTGTCCGGACGTCGCCATGAGATCAGCGCAGGTCGGCAAGCATGGTTTCCGGCGCCTCCAGATACCCCTTCCAGCGATTGCAGAAACGCGCCATGGTGCCGCCATCTAGCACGCGGTGGTCGCCGGACCAGGTCACGGTCATGATCGAGCGCGCTACCACCCGCCCCTCGGCATCGAAGCGCGGCAGCCGCTGGACGCGGCCGAGGGCGACGATCGCCACCTCCGGCGCGTTGATGATCGGCATGGCATGGGTGCCGCCCAGCACGCCGATGTTGGAGATGCTGATGGTGCCGCCCTTGAGATCGGCCGGTTCGACCCGTCCGTCGCGAGCGGCCCGGGTCAGGCGCTCCACCTCGCTCGCCACTTCGCGCAGGCTAAGCCGCTCGACATGCTTGACGTTGGGCACCAGCAGGCCGCTGGCGCTGTCCACCGCCATGCCGACATGGCAGCCGTCCTGGTAGTGGATGGCATCGGCTGCCGCATTGAGCCGGCAGTTGAGCAAGGGAAACTCCGTCACCGCCAGGGCCAGCGCCTTCATCAGCAGCGGCATCAGCGTCAGCCGCTCGTCGCGCGCCTCGAAATCGCCCTTCAGGCGCTCCCGCAACGCCAGCAGCTCGGTGACGTCGAACTCGTCGCCGTAGGCAAAATGCGGAATCGTCGACGCCGCTTCGCTCATCCGCCTGGCCATCACGGCACGTACGCCGCGAAGCGGCTCGACGCGTTCGCCGCTGGAGGCAGCATCGGCAGCCGTCGTGAGCCGATGGTCCGCCGCTTCGGCCTTCCTGGGGCGCTGCTCCTGCTTTTCCTGTTGCTGCCGAAACGCCAGCACATCCTCCTTGAGGACCCGGCCATCCTTGCCGCTACCGGGAATCTCCTCGAGACGGACCCCGAGCTCGCGCACCCGCCGGCGTACCGCCGGGCTGGCGGGGATGCGTCTCCGGCCGGCGTCATCCCGCGCCGAGCGGGCGGCTGACCGCGACTCGGCCCCGCTATCCACGCGATGAGCCGGGGCCGGGTGGGGCTCGGCGTGGGTTTCACGTGGAACAGTGCCGGTCGCCATGGCGTCGGTATCGCTGCATTCGTCAGTGCTGCCGCTGGCCTGGGGCACGTACGCGAACAGCGGCGAGTGCACCCTGGCAACCTCGTCGAGCTGGCAATACCGCCGCACCAGCCGCCCCGTCTCCGGGGCGGTGATCTCCATCACCGCCTTGTCGGTGCTGACCTCGACCACCGGCTGATCCTCGGCGATCTCGTCGCCCTCCTCGACACGCCAGGCCACCACCTCGCACTCGACGATCCCTTCGCCCAGGTCGGGGAGTATAAAATCCTTCGACGCCACCGATTCCGTCTCCCCGGCTTCCGGCCCGGGCGGCTGCGGGGCTTCGTCTTCGGGCGTGGCGGCGATCGGTTCGGGTGGTCGAGCGTCGTGGTCGGATCGGGAGTCATGGTTGGATCGAGCGCCAGCGTCGGACCGGGCGCGCTCGTCGACGCTCTCGATGGCGAACAGCGGCGCGTGGACCCGGGCCGTCTCCCCCTCGCGGACATAGAGCCGCGTGACGCGCCCGGCCTCGGGAGCGGGGATCTCCACCAGGGCCTTGTCGGTGGTCACCTCGGCGACAGGCTGGTCCTCGGCGATGGTATCGCCCTCGCTGACCAGCCACTTCACCACTTCGCACTCGACGATGCCTTCGCCGATATCGGGCAGCAGGAAATCGCTCATCTCGCCTCCTCTCCTAGAAATCCATCGTGCGGTGGATGGCGTCGAGCACCTTCAACGGCCCCGGCATGTACTCTTTCTCGAGCGTCAGCGGGAACGGCGTGTCGAGCCCGGTGACGCGCTCGATCGGCGACTCCAGATAGAGGAAACAGCGGTTCTGGATGGTGGCGGCGACCTCGGCGGCGAATCCGCCGGTCAGCGGCGCCTCGTGACTGACGATCAGCCGCCCGGTCTTGAGCACCGATTCGACCACGGTCTCGACATCCCACGGCACGATGGTGCGAAGATCGATCAGCTCGCAGGAGACGCCCTCCTTCCCGGCCATTTCGGCGGCCTGTTCGATCACCTCCATCTGCGCCCCCCAGGCCAGCAGCGTGATGTCGCTGCCCTCCTGGACCACCTCCGCCTGGCGCAGCGGCAATTCGTAATCGTCGTCGGGCACCTCGCCCACCGACGCACGATAGAGGCGCTTGGGCTCGAAGAAGAGCACCGGGTCCGGCGAACGGATCGAGGCCAGCAACAGCCCCTTGGCCTGGTGCGGATTGCGCGGCACCACCACCGTCAGCCCCGGCGTGTGGGCGAAATAGGCCTCCGGCGACTGCGAATGGTAGTGGCCACCGGCAATCCCGCCGCCGTAGGGGGCGCGCACGGTCAGGCCGCCGACATCGAACAGGCTGCCGGAGCGGTAGCGGAACTTGGCGGTCTCGTTCACCAGCTGATCGAAGGCGGGGAAGATGTAGTCGGCAAACTGGATCTCGGCCACCGGCACCGAGCCCTGGGCGGCCAGACCGTTGGCGAAGCCGACGATACCCTGCTCCACCAGCGGGGTGTTGAAGCAGCGCTCGCGGCCGTACTTCTCCTGCAGGTGGCTGGTGGCGCGGAACACGCCGCCGAACACCCCCACATCCTCGCCGAAGCAGAGCACCCGGTCATCCGAGGCCATGGCGGTATCCAGCGCGTTGTTGACGGCCTGGAGCAGATTCATCCGACTCATGCCTGGCCCTCCTTCTCGGTGCTGTCATCCAGCCACGGCGCACTCCTGGGATAGGCCTCGGGGTGACGGACGATATGCGCTTTCAACGTCTCGAGCTGCTCGCGCAGCAGCGGGGGAGTCTCGGCGTAGACATCGCTGATCAGCGTGGCCAGCGCCGGTGGGCGGCGCTTCTCGGCCTGCTTCATGCCGTCGAGCACCTCACGGCGCAGCGACTCGGTCAGCTCGCGCTCTTCGTCCTCGGTCCACCAGCCACGATCGATCAGCCAACGCTGCATCCGGCGCAGCGGATCCTTCTTGTGCCACGCCTCCTCCTCCTTCTTGCTGCGATAGCCGGACGGGTCGTCGGAGGAGGAGTGAGCCGCCAGCCGATAGGTCATCGCCTCGATCAGCACCGGTTCGTTGTGCTCCACCGCCAGCCGCCGGGCCTCGCGGGTCGCTTCGAATACCGCCAGGATGTCGTTGCCATCGACCCGGATCGACTGCATGCGATAGCCGAAGGCGCGGGCAGCGACCCCGTCGCCGGCAAACTGCTCGGTGACCGGGGTCGAGATGGCGTAGCCGTTGTTGCGGCACAGGAAGATCACCGGCACCTTGTGCACCGAGGCCATGTTGAGCGCGGCATGGAAATCCCCTTCCGAGGCCGCGCCCTCGCCGAAGATCGCCAGCGTGCAGTGGCCCTGGCCGGCCAGCTTCTGACCGTAGGCGTAGCCAGTGGCCTGGGGAATCTGGGTCGCCAGCGGCGAGGAGATCGTCAGGTAGTGGAGATCCCGCGAGCCGTAGTGGATCGGCATCTGGCGACCGTGAGCGGTATCGCGCTCGTTGCCGAACAGCTGGTTCATGAACTCGTCGGTAGTGAAGCCGCGATAGGCCAGCGCTCCCTGCTCGCGGTACTGGGCCATGATCATGTCGGCGTCGTCCAGCGCCGCCGTACTGCCGACCACCGCGGCCTCCTCGCCGGTGCACTGCATGTAGAAACTGAGCCGCCCCTGTCGCTGGGCCGCCATCATGCGCTCGTCGAGCACGCGGGTGTAGAGCATGGCGCGGTAGACGCGCCGCGCGGTCGCTTCGTCGAGCGTCGGCTTGCCCGCCCCGGCATAAGCGGTGCCATCCGGCTTGAGCAGCGTGAATACGGGAATCTGGATATCGTCGCCATTGGCAAAGACCGGCTTGTGGACGGGTTTTGCCGTGGATCGGGTCGTCTTCATGTGACGCTTCCTGGGCCGAGAATTCGGAACGCCTTATGAGCGGCTCTCAACACATGACCTTGACGTTAATGTCAACTAGTCGCCATCCTACCTTGGTCGTTTAGCACTAGGTCCTATTGTCCCGCCCCGGAGGGCATCGCTAGAACAGAGCAACGAGGCGTACCGGCTACCCGATCCGGCACGCCAAACGCCTTGTCAGGCACATCGACGCCGCGGCGCCCTGCATGCCTCGCGGGCCCACTCGCCCGCGCAGTCTCGTCTCTCCGGCGCGGCCACCGAGGGAATTCCGTTACCCATGGACTTCGAACTCAACGACGACCAGCAGGCCTACCGGGAAGCGGCGCGCCAGTTCGCGCGCCGCGAGCTGGCGCCCTACGCCGCCGAATGGGATGCCCAAAGCATCTTTCCGGTGGAGACGATACGCCAGGCCGGCGAACTCGGCTTTTGCGGCCTGTACACCCCGGAGGCCGCCGGCGGGCTGGGCCTGAGCCGGCTCGATTCGACCCTGATCATCGAGGAGC
>NZ_CALFQK010000117.1:0-7978 GCF_937921195.1 uncultured Salinicola sp. | reverse complement strand
TACAGGACGGTTCAAGCGACCGTGGCGAAGCTGGTAGACGCGCGACGTTGAGGTCGTCGTGGGAGAGATCCCGGGGAGGTTCGAATCCTCTCGGTCGCACCAACCGTCCTGATGCTCCTTCGGCTAATGGTAAGCCGCCTGACTCTGAATCAGGAAATCGGGGTTCGACCCCCTGGGGAGCATCCAGTTTCCGGCCCGCCTTCTCACTGGTGAGCGGCCGGACGAGCGGTGGGGGTCGCCGGATGGGCGGCCCCCGCTCGGATCAGATCTTCTTCAGGATGGAAGGCATCCGCTGGAGGGGGCCTATCTTCCTCTCGGAGATGCAGCTGACCTTGCTGACCGGAACCGTCGGGACCTTTCCGCGGCCGATCGTCGTCGGGCATTTGATGCAGCACTTCGGGCGCGACCCCTTGAGCTTGTCGATCGCTTCATCGACGATTGAGGTCGGAAGGACGGATCCGTCATGAATGGTCTTGCGCTTGTGCGCTTCCATTCGCATGGCGTCCTTGATCTTCTTGCGTTGTACATCGGTGAGAGCGGTCCGTCCTGCGTCGATGCTGTTATGGACCGCCTTGACCGCGGACGCGGCGACGGACGGCCTGTCCTGCCTGGTCTCTTCGGTCTTGAGATTGATCTCGCTCCTCACCTGCTCTTGTTGGGATGCATCCTGCGACTGCGCGATCGCCGGAGCGGAGACGCCGGCAAGGGTCAGGGCGGTGGCGATGGCTAGCTTCTTCATGCTGGTTCCTTTCATTCCTCGGAGAGAATCGAATTCCTCCCACCGGTCTCTTAGGATCGGTATGATGATACCCCAAGCACGAACTTTCCGAGTGAATGCAAATGGTTGTAATATGGCCCGTTATTTTTTCGATGCAGGGAGAATGACGGTGTCTCCTTCGCGCAGGCCCATCTGCGCGCTTTTCCCCGCCTCCAACTCCAACACTGCGATAACGGGCCTCTCGGGTGATACGTGCCTGAGGTCGCCCGGCTGCCGATCCGGTGCGACAAGGGATATCGTTCCGTCTTCCTCGATGAAGATCATGTCGAGAGGAATGAGCGTGTCCTTCATCCAGAACTGCGGGACGCGCGGTGCATCGGAGAGGAAGAGCATCCCGTCATGCGGGCCGATATCCGGCCTTCCCATGAGACCGGTCGAGATCTCGTGCGGATCGTCCGCGAGCTCGACGGTGAGATCGATGTGACCGGACGGTGTCACTACGGCGATATCCACGGAATCGAGTGTATCCTGGCTCTGTGCACAGCATGAGAGAAGGACCGACAGCGCGGTCAGTATGAAGGCCCGTGGAATCATGCGCTATTCTAGGATGCGGGGGCTGGCGAAACAAAGCCGCCGACCCCCGCATGAAGTCACTTGTGCGTCTTGTAGGCGACGTGACGATATGTGCTGTAACTGGAGCACCGAGCCTGACCGTAGAGCCTCGCTTCGATCTGGCTGCACAGGGAAGTGCTATCGCCATTGCGGTAATAGCTCCTCCAGACGAGATTGGGCGTTCCATCCCATGTCCGCTGCCAGGCGGTCCCGATGTAGAGGCTCTCATCCTGTGTGAAGGCCATGCCGGGAGCGGTCTCGTATTCGGTCGCATAAAGAGCACCGATGCTGGTGATGTTCGCGCCCGACATTCCGTCGGCCTTCCACTTGTCGATCGCCTCGCGGTTCTTGCGGAACCAGTAGGCGATGTAGTCGGCCTTCTCCAGGACGCTTGCATTGCCCGCGGGAATCGGTCCGGTCCACAGGGGTATGTCCCCCTCGGGCGCGCCTTCGCTCGTGTTGTAGATGGGCTGGGTGTAGACATGCCAGACATAGTAGTTCGAGTTCGGTAGTCCGGAATCGGCGGCAGTCACGGCTCTTGCCAGATCACCCTTAGCACCGATGCCGGCAGAGCCGTCGAAATCGGCGATCACGATCGTCGATCCGTCTGGAGCACCATGCATTCTCTGCCATGCCCGCGTGACCCCGATGTAGGATATCTCGGGCCAGGAGGGCGGCATGCTGTAGAGGAAGCCGGCATCGTAGAGCGACTTGGTCGACGGGAAGGATCCCGAGCCTTCGTCGATCCAGGCATCGGCAGCGGCCTCGACCTGCCGGATGTAGCATGCCAGCCACGTCCCGCGAACGTTCATCGCGGCATTTGCTGCCGGCTGGGCGCCGCATATGTCTGGCTGCGTGAAGCGCACGGGAGCCTGCGGACCCGTATCCACGGGACCTCCTCCGGTCGCCACCTCTCCTATGCAGCATGGCTCACGGCCTCCGAGCCTTCCGTCCGGGGAGTCGGACCCGTCGCAGCGATAGACACCGGTCGCGGTGTTCGCCTTGGGAAGGTCGAGCTGTTGCCTCGCCTTGAGGCAGATGTTCAGACTTTCCTCGTGATCCGTGGGGCCGAGCTTGGCTCGTATCATGCCGCCGTCGTAGTCGATCGCCCAGCGGTCGACCTCCATCGTCCGTGTCCCGATCGGCTGGTAGTCCAGATAGCCGGCCGATATCAATTCCTGCACCGGGTCGCCGCTCGTCGGATAGTGACCCTCCTGACGGTAGTAGAGCTCTAGTGCCGCCTCCATCTGTGCACCCTCGCCGACCAGGCGGCCGGCTTCCGCCTCGATCCGTCCGTTTCCGAAGGCGTCACCACCATAATACAGGATGAAGAGGACCGAGGCAGCTGCCAGCAGGACACCTAGGATGACGAGAGTGATCGTGGTCATGGCATTTCCGTCGATGGAATAGAAGGATAGCCGTGTTTTTAGGATGAATGGACTTCGTCCCGCAACCACCCGAGGAGGGGTTTATGCTTGCGCATGCGGAAATGTCCGAAGGCTCTCGTCGGGCGAGTGCGGATGCAAAAAAGGGGTGGCATTCCTCTGAATGCCACCCCTTTTGCTGTATTGGCGCGCCCTAGTGGACTCGAACCACTGACCTACGGTTTAGAAGACCGTTGCTACTATCCAGCTGAGCTAAGAGCGCGTTCCGGCCGTCATGCGGCCTTGGGAATATCTTTCTCGACGACGCCTGTCACGGTCACGGCTTCTCGGCCGGTCCAGCGCATCGTGAGGGTCAGCGCGTCGCCGTCGTTAGCCTGCGCCTCGAGGAGGGCCTTCGCGTTCTTCCCCTGCGCGATCAGGGAGACCATTCGGCTCTCCTTCTTGAGCTGGACGTTCATCACGCCCTTGGCCATCGGGTTGGCATCCGTCCCGTCCTTCTTGAGATACTGGATCGTCACCTTGTTGGTGCTCTCGGGGCCCTTCTTGCCCTTGGTGTAACGCATGTCTTTTTCCCTTCAGACCAGGATGTTCAGTATCTGCCCGCTACCCCCGGAGATCGGCCGTGTGACGATCGGATCGTCCCTCAGCTTCGCCTGACGGGCCATGCCCTCGTCGATGACCTTCGCGCGTGCACGGCTGAGCGCCTGCACATTGGCGTACGCCTGGGTGGTATAGTCTCCGAACAGTGCCATGACTGATCTCCTGGTGGATGAAGATGGTGCGCTCGACAGGATTCGAACCTGTGGCCTCCGGATTAGGAATCCGATGCTCTATCCGACTGAGCTACGAGCGCGTGCGAGAGATTTTTCCTCTCTCGAATTCTGATTCAGGTCCTCGGACCCCTGTCGGAAGGTCTGAAGTGCGTGGGTCTGTAATGCCGTGGGATCGGCTCTGATCCATGTCGCGTCCACGGCGAGCGCCAGGCCTTCTTGCCCTCGTCGAAATAGCAATCAGGTACGCGATACTCGTCACGCGGGAGGCCGGAAGCGGATGTGCGCACGATCCACAGGTCCACCCGCGAGGAGCGTCCGTCCCTGGGCGCCTCGGAGATATCCCGCCAATCGTCGTGCACCGCTTCCTGCGTCATCGTCCTTCTCGGTTTTTTCGAATGGAGGCCCAGACAGGATTTGAACCTGCGTTCCTTTCGGAAACCATGGATTTGCAGTCCAGTACCTTACCGCTCGGTCACCGGGCCCCTTCGATGCGACCTTGTAGGATGAGGTCGCGAATTGTCAAATGCCTACCAGCGTTCTCCGCAGATGAACGCCATGTTCCCGGCTTGCGGACGGATCATGAGATTGCGTTCCGCCATGATCTCGAGCCCCCAGGTCTTCTCCTCCAGGCCGGGAACGCGCTGGACGCGCAGCTTCAGGCCGAGTTCCGGCACCTCGATGATCTCGGTGGGGATGAGCTTGCCCTTGAAGGGGCCATGCTGCCGCCATACGACGAACTCCTCGGGCTCGCCCTGCGGTTCGCCGAAGGCCTTCTCGGCCTGCTTGATTGCGCTGTCACGGGACTTCTCGGCAGAGGCGATCCGGTCTGCCGCCCACTTGGGCAGACGCTTCATACGCCTTTCCTCCAGTTCCGCGGCGTCCAGCCTGGCATCGGGCACGTCCGGTCCTTCGATGTCGAGGTTCTGCGCGGCGTCTTCGAGAACGGTCTTCAGATCGAATCCGTCGATCGCGTCGATGAGCTCCTCGAGCGCTCCGTGGTCCATGGCCATGATCTGTCCGTTGTCGCCTTCACGCGCTCCATCGCTCATGTTGTCGAGCGATTCGCCGAGATCGTCGCGGATGCCACGCAGGTCGTCGAGAGCGGCCTCCATGGTCGTTCGCGCTGCCGCGATCGCTTCGAGAGCCTTCTTCGCCTTCGCGCTGCGCTGCTTGTTCATGTCTGCTTCTCCCTGTCCCTCATTCGGGTTCCGCGCGTGATGGCGTTCGAATCCGTCTTGCTCATCGGCCCCATGATGGCGCATGTCTGTGTCGGGCCGGCAAAGACCGTCCTGCCCTGGTCCCGCACGATCTCGACGTGGACGCCACGTTTGCGCGCTCTCTCGACGACCTTGGCCAGATGGTCTTCATCATCTACCTCGATGCATATCTTCGGTTGCCCGTCGGCGAGATACTGGTTGACGAGAAGCGGCTTGTCGATGGCGAGGCGGACGCCCGCCGAGAAGGCCGCATGTGCTGCCTGGACCTCGGACTTGCCTCTGGTCATCTCGTCGAGGTCGCCGCGGAACGCGAGCACCATCCTCATTTCCGCGTGGTTCTCCGCTTTCTTGTCCATCAGGCCGCCTGCTTCCGTGCTGCACCCCAGGGCTCGGGTTCGAGATTGTGGACCTCGACGCCGTAGAGGACGGCCTGGAAGAGCGCGATCCTGTCCTGCTTCCGCAGGAGATTGAAGCGTTTGGCCAGATATGTCGCCGTGAGGAACAGCCGGAAGAATTCGTCGCTCTGGGTGGTGATGAGGTTTATCTCGCCCTTGCGCCAGGAACGGAAGCCACCGGCGTCGTTTCCCGTGTAGAATTCGGGTGAACCCTCTTGGCTGAAACCAGCCTCCTGAAGTTTTTCGACTGGAACTTCTCGAACCAGCACCAGCCAGTCTTCGTCGGTATCCGTTGGCGCCGGATCACAGGTCACCCTGCTGCCGACCGGTTCCGCGTTGGCCAGCACGTCCGCGAGAGCCTCTGCGATCGTCTCGGGCAGCTTGGGGTTGACCGTCTTTTCCATCACCTTCTCCTCTCAGCCAATTGCTTCCCTGTTTCCCATGTAGGGTCGCAGGGCCTCGGGGATGGCGACGCGTCCGTCTTCGAGAAGATTGTTCTCGATGATCGCGACAAGAGCGCGTCCCACGGCGAGCCCGCTCCCGTTGAGGGTGTGCACATGACGCGTCTGGCCGTCCTCTCCACGATAGCGGGCGTTCATGCGCCGCCCCTGGAAGTCGCCGCACCAGCTGATGCTGGCGATCTCGCGGTAGGCGTTCTGTCCCGGCATCCAGACCTCGATGTCGTAGGTCCGGCGCGCCGCGAATCCCATGTCGCCTGCACACAGCAGGACGACGCGGTAGGGCAGTTCGAGCCTGTCGAGGATCCGGCAGGCGTCGGCTAGCATCCTGTCGTGTTCCGCCTGCGCGTCCTCTTCGCGGCAGATCGTCACCAGCTCGACCTTCTCGAACTGGTGCTGCCGGATGTATCCGCGCGTATCCCGGCCGGCGGCGCCTGCCTCGGCGCGGAAGCACTGAGTCAGCGCCGTCAGTCGCATGGGCCTCTCGAGATCTACGATCTGTTCTCGCACGAGATTGGTGAGGCCCACCTCGGCGGTCGGGATGAGCCACCGGTCATCGGCGGTCACGAACAGGTCCTCTTCGAACTTCGGGAGTTGCCCGGTGCCTTCGAGGACTTCACGTTTCACCAAGAGCGGGATCGCCGTCTCCTGGTAACCGGCCTCGTCCGTCTGGATGTCGAGCATGAACTGGCCGAGTGCGCGCTGGAGTCGCGCCATCTGGCCGCGCAGCACTGTGTTGCGTGTGCCGGCGAGGAGCGTGCCCGCCTCGAAGTCCATGCCGAGTTCGGGGCCGAAGTCGGCATGGTGCCTGCCGGCCTCGCCGGGATCTCCTCGGCGGGCGATCTCGACATTGTCGTTTTCGTCCGCGCCGTCAGGCACATCCTCGGCCGGAATGTTGGGTAGATTGAGGAGATGTTGGTGCTGCTGTGCGGGGATGTCGTCCTGCTTCAGGTCGTATGCGGCGATCCAGTCCTTTGCTTCCGTCACTTCCCCCTTGAGGCGCTCGGCCTTTTCGGTGTCGCCGGCCTTCATCGCCTCGCCGATCTGCCTGCTCTTGGCGTTGCGCTCGGCGAGGCGCTTCTGCTTCTCAGTCTCGTTGTCACGCAGGGCCCGGTCGAGGACGAGCAGTCGCTTGACCTGCTCTCCGGCGTCGGGAACGCCCCGACGCGTCAATCCGTCGACATATGTCTGCGGATCGGCCCGCATTGCCTTGATGTCGTGCATGGGATTTTCCTTTCAGATTCCCTGTTTCATGGCCGCCAGGGTCAGTCTGTCGACTCCCACGGCCCAGCCGCATCCGTTCTCGTAGCTTCCGCCGCCGGCGATCTGCTTCTGCGCACCGAGTGCTTCCACCCGGGCCTCGAAGCCGTTGCGCGAGTAGTAGGAGAGACCGCGCACGGCGTCTCCGTCGATGTCGCATTCGACGCCTGTCGCCTTCAGGGCGCTGACGAGCAGGTCGCGGCATTCGTCTTCGTAGTAACCGGGCCCTAGGACTTCGATCCCGAACTGGGTGAATTCGCGGTAGCGCCCGGCCTGCGGCCGCTCGTAGCGATAGCAGCGCTGCTCGTAGAAGACCCGGATCGGCTTCGGGAGCGACTTGCCCCAGCGTTCGCGGTATTCGCGCTGCAGGAGTGCGGTTGCCTCGGGAATGAGCGTGCAGGGGCGCCCGCCCTTGTCGTCGAAGGTCCACATCTGTCCTTCGATCTCGCGTCCCGACCGGTCGTACCATACGTCCGGTTCGGCGATCGCGGGGAGGATCACCTCCGAGAAGCCTTCATTGATGAACCGACCTCCGGAGAGAATCGACGGTGCTGCGGAAGACGGCCGCTTCGCGGCCCTGGATGATGCGAGTGCCCTTGAGCATGATGATGTTCCTTCTGTCCTATCGCCTTGCGCCGCGCGCAGGCCTGTATTCGATGCGGCAGCGACTGCCTATCGGCATGATGCACTTGTCGCCGCTTCCGGTGTTTCCGATGAGGATGGGCTCCTGACCCGCGTCCTCCATGGCCTTGGCCGCCTTGCGGAGATGTTCGAGTGCGGCTTCGAACCGCAGACGTGCTGCCGTGCCCTTGGGGCCCAGGCGTCCTGCTTCATGGATGTTCATGAGTCTGTCTCCAGGAATGTGCCGCGTTCGTGATAGCGGACGCCGGCATTGCCCTGCATGCGGATCTCGCCGCGGTCCATGGGGCCGGTCCAGCCGGATACCACCGGCTCGATGCCGAGTGCATTTAGAGCGAGGGTACAGCGGTCGACCTCGGCCATGGCGGCCTCGAATTTCGCGCGGGCTTCCGCGACGCGCGGATCCCGTGCAGACTTGTCTTCGATATCGAACATTCTCTTGTCCTTGTGAGTTGGAGCGGACGACCGGATTCGAACCGGCATTCTCAGCTTGGAAGGCTGATGCTCTACCATTGAACTAC
>NZ_CALFQK010000116.1:0-24020 GCF_937921195.1 uncultured Salinicola sp. | reverse complement strand
CTGGGGCGGCGCAAGGACGACGACCCGTTCGTCACCGAGCGCTTCGAGTTCTTCGTCGGCGGGCGCGAGATCGCCAACGGCTTCTCCGAGCTCAACGATGCCGAGGACCAGGCCGAGCGCTTCGCGGCCCAGGCCGCCGAGAAGGACGCCGGTGACCTCGAGGCGATGTACTACGATGCCGACTACGTGCGCGCACTGGAGTACGGCATGCCGCCGACCGCCGGCGAGGGCATCGGCATCGACCGGCTGGTGATGCTGTTGACCGACAGTCCGTCGATTCGGGATGTGTTGCTGTTCCCGGCGATGCGTCCGGAATAATACGGAGCTACGAGCTACGAGCTACGGGCTACGGGCTACGGGCTACGGGCTACGGGCTACGAGCTTGCGAACTTTGCGTTTCTGGTGAGACTTGCAGTCGCGGCTCGCGGCGCAGCCGGGTAAGAGTTATTGGTCAGGGGCGCGCCTAGCGCCCATAATGGCAGCGGTTCGAATTCCGCCGACCCCGTGCGGTTCCCAAGAAGAGGTGACACCGATGAAGCTGCTCAACCGTTCCGCGCTGAGCGTCAAGCCGACCCAGGCGTTCGTCGACTGGGTCAACTCGTTGGAGCCGACTGTCGGTGAAGACGACCTGACGCTCGACGACATCGCTGGCGAGAATACCGTCTATCTCATTCCCGAGATGGATACGCCGGAAGCCCTGCAGGCCTATGTCGGAGAGCGCTACTACGACATCCTCGAGACCGAGCTGCGAGCCTGGGAGGAGGATGAGCGTCAGTGGCCGGAGAGCCTGAACTGGGCGCTGTTCGAGACGTTTCTCACCCTGGAACACAGCTATCTGGCGGTGGATCTCGACGACGAGGCCGAGCTGGAAACCTCCGAAGTCGACGACGAGCTGCTGATGGAGACCGACGAGGAGTGATGGGCCGGATGTTGCTTGAGGGCGGTGCCGAGCGCTTCTTCAGTCCATGCTGAAGCGGCTGTTCGAGGAGCGGACGGGGGACGACGGTCTACCCGGGCGTGAACGCAAGCTGGCGCTGCTGGCGATGATCACTGGCACCCAGATGGCGGTGCTGGACAACGGCATCGTCAACATTGCCCTTCCCACGCTGGCCAAAGAGCTGGCGATCAGTGGCTCCGAATCGATCTGGATCGCCAACGTCTATCAACTGGTGACGGCGGCGCTACTGCTGACCTTCGCCGCGGTGAGTCGGCGCGTCGGGCGTCATCGCCTCTATATCGGCGGGTTGGCATTCTTCACCGTGGCATCGCTGGGCTGTGCGCTGGCCCGGTCGTTCGAATTCCTGCTGGTGATGCGGGGGCTGCAGGCGATCGGCGCCGCTGCGATGCTGAGCATTGGCCCCTCCCTCTACCGGATCATCTTCCCCACCCGGCTGCTGGGATCGGCAATCGGCCTGAGCGCGCTGACGGTGGCGTTCGGTATCGCCGCAGGGCCGTCGCTGGGGGGGCTGATCCTGCACGTGGCGAGCTGGCCATGGTTGTTTGCCATCAACGTGCCGATCGGACTGCTGGCGCTCGTACTTGGCGTGCGCGCTCTGCCGCGGGAGAAACCCATCCTCGGGCGAATCGATGTCTGGGGCGCGCTGATGTCCATCGTCATGCTCAGCGGCAGCGTCTTCGCACTGGATCAGTTCGGCCATGGCAAGGGTGGAGCGCTGGCCTCGGCGACGCTGGCGCTCAGCGCGATCTGCCTGGTGGGATTCGTCTATCGCCAGCGCCATGTCGCCAGGCCGCTGGTGCCGCTGGCACTGTTTGCCGAGCCGCGCTTCTCGTTCGCGGCGGTGGTGTCGATGTTCGCGTTCCTGGCCCAGGGCGTGGCGTTCGTGGGACTGCCGTTTCTCTACCAGACCGTCATGGGCGTATCGCCGATCATGTCGGCGGTGCTGTTCACGCCCTGGCCGCTGGTGATCATGATCATCGGACCGCTGGCAGGGCGCCTGGCCGACAAGGGCAATCCGGCGCTGATCAGTTCGACCGGCCTGGGGTTGTTCCTGCTCGGCATGCTGGCGTTGACCGGCCTGGACGCCGACTCGAGCTATCTCGACGTGATCTGGCGAACCGCGCTGTGCGGGGTGGGTTACGGTCTGTTCCAGGCGCCGAACAATCGCGAGATGATCGGTAGCGTATCGGTCGACCTCAGCGCCAACGCCTCCGGCGTGCTGGCGTCGGTGCGCACCTTCGGGCAGTCGCTGGGCACGGCGTTGGTCGGGCTGATCCTCGGCCTCTCGTTCGGTTCGCTCACGCTGTCGCTGTGGGTGGGGTGTGCATCGGTGGTGATCGCACTGGCCTTGAGCCTCTATCGCACGCCGATGGCCGCCAAGGGCGTTCGGCGCTGAGTCCTTTTCTCGAGGCTTCACCCAATGCCCGAGCAAGGCGTTACAATGGTCCGGTTGGTTCAGGAGGAACTGTCATGAGTGTTCAGGCACGTATCGAAGAGAAACTCGCGACGCTCGAGCCGGTCGAGATGGCGGTCGAGAACGAGAGCCACATGCATCATGTGCCGCCGGATTCCGAAACCCACTTCAAGGTGACGCTGGTCTCCGAGCGATTCGCCGGGCTGATGCCGGTCAAGCGCCACCAGTTGATCTACAGTCTGCTGGCCGATGAGCTCGCCGGCCCCGTCCATGCGCTGGCTCTGCATCTCTACACGCCGCAGCAGTGGTCGACCCGCGGCGGCGTCCGTCCGGATTCGCCCAACTGCCGCGGTGGGGGCGGCCAGTGATCGGCGATCCGCAGCGGCTGCAGTATCTCGAAGCCATGGGGATTGCCAGCTGGGCTTCGCGGTACCGCTTCGTCAATGCCAGACCGACCGGGCAGGTCGAATGGGAAGTCGCTCCCGAACCGGAGAAACCGGCGCGAGGGCAGCGACTGCAGGCGTTGCTGGAGACGCCGGCACGGCCGGTCGAGCGCGATCGCCCCGCCACCGATGAAGCGCCGACGCCGCAAACCGCGGCGCCGCTATCGCGAGCCAGGGCCCTGCTCGGGGGAGACGCGGCCCGGGGCGAGTCGCCCCGGCCGTCTCCCCACCAGGCTGCCGATCCCGATGCTGCGGCGGTTTCCCCGTCGTCAGAGGACACCGGGGCCGAGCAGGCCCCTGCGAACGCTACCAGGGAAGCGGCGCCAGCGGTCGATCCGCTTCGATTCACCCTGTCGCTGTCGGTCATCGGTGAGCGCTGGTGGTTGATGCTGCCCGGCGAGCGGCCGATCTCCGCCGCGGGGCAGGCGCTGCTGGGACAGATGCTGAAGAGCGTCGGCATGCCCGCTGGCGGGGCGCCGCTGTCGCGTCTGACCTGGCCGTTGATGGACATGCCAGCCAGCGATCCCGTCGGTGAGGCGCGCGAGGGCATTCAGGTCTTCTGTGCCGGGCAGGCGCGTCGCCACGGCATGAAAATCGACGGCGCCGTCATCGTGGGCGACGAGGTCTGGTCGTCGCTGCTGGACGATCCGGCGAACGAGCTCGAATGGACCTGTCATCACCTGCCACACCCCGACGACATGCTGGACTCGGCCAGTGCCAAGCGTGCGTGCTGGCCCCTGCTGCAGACGGCGGGAAGCGCCTGGCGGCAGGGCCTGGATGCTCCTGAATAGCAGGCGTCGCCTGCCGGTCCTCAGGGCTTGAACGAACCTCCTCGAGTAACGCCCATGCCCATCGACGCTTTTCATCCCGAGGCCTCCCTCGGCAGGACCGTGCCGGTCCGGCTCGGCGCGGAGGACCTGCCGGCGCTGGTAAGGTTCGAGCGCCGGGCCAACGATGACGCCTGGTCGGAAGCGCTGCTGGAAGCGGCGTTGAGGGACGAGGATTATGCGGTCTGGGGCGTCCGGTCGGCCAACGACAGCGCGCTGTGGGCCGTCGCCATCCTGGCCTACCTGCCTTTTGACGCCGAGCTGCAGTCGATCTGCGTGCTACCCGATGCGCGCCGCCAAGGCCTGGCGCGGGAGATGCTGGGGTGGGTCATGCGGTGCGCCCGTGCCCGGGGTGCCGAGCGCCTGCTGCTCGAGTTGCGGCAGTCGAACCTGGCGGCGCGGCGACTGTACGAGCGTGCCGGCTTCAGAATCGACGGCCAGCGCCGCGGTTACTATCGCCGTGACGATGGACGCGGAGAGGATGCGCTGCTGATGTCGCGGGATCTGGTCCGAGGCGACTGATTCAGGGCGCCGGGTCGGGCGCGAGGAGACCTGGCAGCGGCTCCGGAGGAGAGAAAGGCTAGGCAGCGGTGGGCGGTCCGCCGGATGGGGCGTCCTGCGCAGGTCGCCCCGTTCCGCCGTCTCAGCCGCCGTTTCAGCCGTTGTCGCTGGTCGAGGCGCTGTCCAGCGACTGCAGCTTGTCGAGCAGTCCACCGAGACGCTGTTCCCACTCCTCGCGCTCCTGCTGGAAGCGTGCGTTCTCCGCCTTGAGTTCCTCGTTCTCCATCTTCAGCATCTCGATGCTGTCGACGGCATCCTGAATCTTCTGTTCCAGTTTGGCGAAGATTTCACCGTTCATCTGCACTCTCCTTGAAAGTTCGTGACTCGTTCCCGAGGTATGGTCGCCTGTTCGATGGCCGCAGCCTACGTGGCGCCGAGACCGACGACAAGCGTCTCGAAGTGGCGACGTCAGCCGGCTTCGGACTGACGTCTGAAAAGCCGCCCATGGCTGTCTCCCGCGACGATTTCGCGATGCAGTCGCCAAGGGGCCGGCGGGGACCAGGCAAGCTCGTGTTCCGTCTCGACATAGATGACGGCATCGGGCGCCAGCCAATCGCCCAGCTCCAGGTCGAGGCAGGTCTTCGCGGCCAGTCCCTGGCGGAAAGGCGGGTCGAGAAAGACGAGATCGAACCTGCTGGGGGGCGTCGCCAGGAACCGTTCGACGGGGGCGCCGACGACGTGTCCGGCGGCGCCCAGTGTCGCGATATTCGCTTCCAGCGCCTTGGCCACCGGGGCGGTGGATTCGACGAAGGTGGTCTGGGCCGCCCCGCGCGACAACGCTTCCAGGCCGAGTGCGCCGGTGCCAGCGTAGAGGTCCAGCACCCGCCGCCCGCCAATATCGAGAGCCAGCCAGTTGAACAGGGTTTCACGTACCCGGTCCGGTGTCGGGCGCAGGCCTGGGCTGTCCGGTATCGGCAGCTTGCGGCGACGAAATTCGCCGCCTATCAGGCGCAGCTGGCCACGGCCACCGCGAGAGGTGGCATGAGGGGGCTGGCGTGGGCGGGTGCCGTCGGGAACCCGGCGTGGGCGGCGTCGATTCATGGCGCGCAATTGTACCCCCGCAACACTCGCGGTGATAGGATGAGCTCTCGATAACGATATTCTCCGAAGCCGTGACGGTCGACACTGGTGAGTGGCGCGAGCACGGCTTTTCAGCAGTGAAGCCATCCATGTTCGGACTATTCAAGAGTCGTAAAAAGCAGCAGGAAGAAGAGGCACGTCGGCGCGAGTCGGAACGGGCCGAGTCGGCGTCAGAACACGAGTCGGCGTCAGAACACGAGTCGGCGTTAGAACAAGAGAACCCGGAAGCCGGCGTGGCCGAGGACCGGGAAGAGGGCGTCGAAGGCGACCGCTCCGCCAGCACCGTTGCCGACGAGCCGCAGCCGGCTGCCGGGCAGGACGAGCGGCACGTGGCCGGGGATGCCACTCCCGGGGCCGCCGAAGCGTCACCCTCCCAAGCGGCAGAGGCCTCGCCGACGGTGGAAACCGTCACGCCCGCCGCGGAATCGATCGTCGAGACCGGATTTCCCGATCATCCGGTGCCGGTGGACTACCAGCCCTCGCCGGTCGAGGCGACGGCCGCCGAGGAGGCGCTGGGTCAGCCGCTGGAGCAGGAGTCGCCGCAATCGGCCCTTCAGGAAGTTCCGGCGGATGGCACCCGCGAGGCCGATCTGGCGACCGACGTGACGCCAGCGCCCTCGGCGGAGGCAGCGGACGGGCAGACGCCGGCGCCGCGGGAAAAGCCCAAGGGTGGCTGGCTTTCGCGCGTGCGTGCCGGCCTCGGGCGCACGCGCGCCAACCTGACCGACGGCATTGCCGACCTGCTGCTGGGCAAGAAGCAGATCGACGATGAGCTGATGGAGGATCTCGAGACCCAACTGCTGCTGGCGGACGTGGGGATCGAGGCCACCAGCGAGATCATCGAGCGCCTGACCGGCCGGGTCTCGCGCAAGGAGCTGGCCGATGCCGATGCCCTGTACCGCGCGCTTCAGGAAGAGCTGGCGGCGTTGCTCGAACCGGTTTCCCAGCCGCTGCAACTGCCGGCCAAGGGAGAGGGGCCGTTCGTGATCCTGATGGTCGGCGTCAACGGCGTCGGCAAGACCACGACCATCGGCAAGCTGACCCAGCGGTTCCAGAACGAGGGGCGCAGCGTGATGCTGGCTGCCGGCGATACTTTCCGCGCCGCGGCGGTGGAGCAGCTCAAGGTCTGGGGCGAGCGCAACCGGGTGCCGGTGATCGCCCAGCACACCGGCGCCGACAGTGCCTCGGTCATCTACGATGCGGTCGCCGCCGCACGGGCGCGCAAGGTGGACGTGCTGATCGCGGACACCGCCGGTCGTCTGCACAACAAGAGCCATCTGATGGAAGAGCTCAAGAAGGTGCAGCGGGTCATGGCCAAGCTCGATGCCAGCGCCCCCCATGAAGTGATGCTGGTGCTCGACGCAGGAACGGGGCAGAACGCGATCTCCCAGGCGGAGACATTCGACGAGGCGATCCCGGTGACCGGGATTACCCTGACCAAGCTCGACGGCACTGCCAAGGGCGGCATCATCTTTGCCCTGGCCAAGAAGATGGGAACGCCGATTCGCTTCATCGGTGTCGGCGAGTCGCTGGAGGACCTGCGCCCGTTCGACGCCGGGACATTCGTCAGGGCGCTCTTCGATCGAGACGTCGGCCGGGACAGCGACGCGGATTCATGATTGCGTTCGAGCACGTCGGCAAGCGCTACGGCGGGCGCTTCGAGGCGCTGGCCGATATCAATTTCCGGGTCGAGCGCGGCGAGATGCTCTTCCTCACCGGTCACTCCGGTGCCGGCAAGAGCTCGCTGCTGCGGCTGATCATGCGGCTCGAACGCCCTTCGCGCGGCCGGGTACTGGTCGCCGGCCACGACCTGGATCGGCTGCACATCAGTCAGGTTCCCTACTACCGGCGTCAGATCGGCGTCGTTTTCCAGGATCATCAGCTGCTGTTCGATCGCGATATCTTCGCCAATGTCGCCCTGCCGTTGACCATCCAGGGCGTCGAGCCCGTCGATGCCGGCAGGCGCGTGCGGGCCGCTCTGGACAAGGTCGGGCTGCTGCACCGCGAGCGGGCGCTGCCGATCGAGCTATCCACCGGCGAGCAGCAGCGCGTGGGCATAGCTCGCGCGGTGGTCAACAAGCCGGCGTTGCTGCTGGCCGACGAGCCCACCGGTAATCTCGATCCCCAGCTCTCCGCCGACATCATGCGGCTGTTCGAGGACTTCAATCGCATCGGCACGACGGTGCTGGTGGCGAGCCACGATCTCGCCCTCATCGCCCGGTTACGCCACCGGGTGCTGAAGTTGCGGGATGGCCGGCTCGTCGGCGACGGGGAGGCGGCATGAGCGAGCGCCAATCCACCGGCGTCTCCCGGCGAGGCGCACAGAAGCCCACGAGTCGGGCGTCCGGCGGCGGTCGGGCCTGGTTGCGGCATCACCGGGCCATGATGAGCGACAGCGCCCTGCGTCTGGTCAGACGCCCGATATCGACGTTACTGACCATGCTCGCGATCGCCATTGCGTTGATCCTGCCCGCGGGCCTGTGGCTGGCCCTGGACAGTGCGCGTCTGGTCGATGCCGAGCTGGACGAGAGCGCCACGCTGACGGTCTATTTCGACGCCGGTGTCGACGAATCCCGGGCCATGAGCCTGGCGGCCGAAGTCGGCGAGCAGAGCGGGGTCGCAGGGACTCGTCTGGTGACGGCGGCGGAGGGGCTGGCGGAGTTCCAGCAGACGCTGGGCGTCGAGGATGCGCTCTCCCAGCTCGACGCCAACCCGCTGCCGGCGAGCGTCGTGGTGACCCCCGACGATACCGATCCCGCCGCCGTGCAGTCGCTGAGCCAGCGTCTGCAGACGCTCGATGGCGTCGACGAGGTTCGCCTGGACCTGGCGTGGCTGGATCGGCTTCAGCAACTGGCTGCGCTCGGTCAGCGTGTCGCGCTGGCACTGGCGCTGCTGTTCGGTCTGGGTGTGCTGCTGGTGGTCGGCAACACGGTCAGGTTGGCGGTGGAGAGTCGGCGTCAGGAGATCGAAGTCGTGACCCTGATCGGCGCCACCCACGCTTTCGTGCGACGCCCATTTCTCTATAGTGGCGCCTGGTACGGGCTCGGGGGCGGCGTGCTGGCATTGGTCATGCTGGTCGTCGGCGGCAATTGGCTGGCATCCCCCGTCGCGGCGCTGGCGGAGAGCTACGGTGCCCAGTTCGCGCTGCCTTCCCTGGGCGCCAGTCACTCGGCTTTTCTGCTACTTTTTAGTACACTGTTGGGCTGGCTGGGCGCATGGCTTGCCGTCGGGCGTCATCTGGCGGACATCAAGCCGCGCTAGGGTGGTAGCGGGTGCCCTGACGCTGGTCAACGGGGCCGGAATACGGTAAGAAGGTCACCCAGGATGCTGGGTCAGCACCAGTCGACGGTTGGTTTCCGAGTCATCGAGACTGGCAAACATCTTGAACTTTTGTCTAAATTGAGGGTCTCATCAAGTATCCTCGCAGACAGGCAGAACAACCTGTTGCGGCGTGTGTCACGGCGGATCGAGCCGACTGGCTCTCCACACCGGCACGCCGTCAACCATGGAGACAACGCACATGAGCACCAGTCTTCAAGCCATCGGGAATCTCTCCCCGGGTCACGATCTCAACGGCTACATTCAGGCCGTCAACGGCATTCCCGTGCTGACGGCGGACGAGGAGCACGATCTTGCCGTGCGGCTGCACGAGGAGGACGATCTCGAGTCGGCCCGTCGTCTGATCATGTCTCATCTCCGCTTCGTCGTTCACATCGCCCGCAGCTACTCCGGCTACGGCCTGCCACAGGCGGACCTGATCCAGGAAGGCAATGTCGGCCTGATGAAGGCGGTCAAGCGGTTCGATCCGTATCAGGGCGTTCGTCTGGTGTCGTTCGCGGTGCACTGGATCAAGGCGGAGATCCACGAGTACGTGCTGCGCAACTGGCGTATCGTCAAGATCGCCACCACCAAGGCCCAGCGCAAGCTGTTCTTCAACCTGCGCAGCGCCAAAAAGCGTCTGGCCTGGTTGAACAACGACGAAGTCGATGCCATCGCCAAGGATCTCGACGTCAAGCCCAAGGTGGTACGCGAGATGGAGGGTCGGCTGGCTTCCTATGACGCCGGCTTCGACGCCTCGCCGGGCGAGGACGACGAGCAGAGCTACCAGGCGCCGGCGCAGTATCTCGAGGATCACAGCTTCGACCCGGCGGCACAGCTCGAGGCGGACGACTGGGAAGCCGACTACACCCGCCGCCTGCGGGAAGCGCTGAGCGAGCTGGATGACCGCTCTCGCGATATCCTGCAGCGGCGCTGGCTCTCCGAGCACAAGTCCACCCTGCACGATCTCGCCGATGTCTACGGCGTTTCCGCCGAGCGCATTCGCCAGCTCGAGAAGAACGCGATGAAAAAGATCAAACTGCAGCTCGGCGACGCGATCGCGGCGTGAGCCGCCCTTGGTCGACGAACCGGGAGGGCAACCGTAGCAGGCAACGAACTGGTACATCACGACAGCTAGACACGCAAAGCCCGGCAATCGCCGGGCTTTTTGCGGTCCGTCACTCCGGATTCGCCGCTAGGCGGACGTCGTCTGGTGCGCCGTGGTCAGCAGCCCGCCGCCCAGCAGGCGCCACTGGTCCTCCCAGTGTGCGGTGGGCTGGTGACGGAAATCGCTGCGCACGTACTGGCTGATCCGGCCCTCGACGAAGGCCGAGAGCAGATTGGCGGCGGCGGAGACCGGCAGTTGGGGGCGCAGCCCCTCGCGCAGTTCCGCCTCGCGCAGGATCTGCTTCAACTGGGTTTCGAGCCGCTCGAACAGCTGCGACATGCGGGTGCGCAGCCGGGCGGTTTCGCCCGTCAGTACGTCGCCGTCCATCAGCCGGCTGAGACCCGGGTTCTTCTCGGCGAAGACCAGCACGAGCTGGACGATCGTCTCGCAGCGGGCGAGGGCCGACGGCTCGTCGTCGAGGATGCGCCGGATGCGCTCGAACAGACTGGCCTCGATGAACTCGATCAGCCCCTCGAACATGCGCGCCTTGCTCGGGAAGTGGCGGTACAGCGCCGCTTCGCTGACGCCGACCTGACGGGCCAGCGCGGCGGTGGTGATACGCTTGCCGCTGTCCTCCTCGAGCATCAGTGCCAGTGCCTGGAGGATCTGTTCACGGCGGGAGAGTTGGGGGGTTGCCTGCGTCATGGCGATTCTTATCGGTCTTCTCGTCGGGGCTCCTTCCTGGAGCGCCCCGGGTGCTCGTCAACTGTCTGGCGCCCGGGAGGGCCTTCCACGCCCGCGATGTATGGAAAAGGATTATTGTCGAGGTCAGTCGCGATGATCGGTGATCTGCGTGCCGACCCCGGCATCGGTGAAGATCTCCAGCAGTGTCGAATGGACGACGCGGCCATCGACGATGACAGCGCTGCCGACGCCGCCCTTGACCGCATCCAGCGCGCAACGGATCTTCGGCAGCATGCCGCCGTAGATCGTCCCGTCGGCAATCAACGCGTCGACCTGTTCCGTCGAGAGGCCGGTCATCACCTTGCCCTCGGCATCCTGCAGCCCCGCGACGTTGGTCAACAGCATCAGCTTCTCGGCCTTGAGCGCTTCGGCCACCTTGCCGGCGACCAGGTCGGCGTTGATGTTGTAGCTATGGCCTTCGCGATCGACCCCGATCGGCGCGATGACGGGAATGAAATCCCGCTCGGCCAGCATCTCGATCAGGTCGGTGGAGATATGCTCGACCTCGCCGACGTGGCCGATATCGATGATCTCGGGTTCGGCCAGCGCCGGATTGTACTGCTCGACCTTGAGCTGGCGTGCCCGTATCTGGGCGTTGTCCTTGCCGGTCAGGCCGATCGCCTTGCCGCCACACTGGTTGATCTGGGTGACGATGTTCTTGTTGACCAGCCCACCCAGCACCATCTCGACCACGTCCATGGTTTCGGCGTCGGTCACGCGCATGCCGTTGACGAAGCGCGATTCGATGTTGAGCCGTGCCAGCAGCTGGCCGATCTGCGGGCCGCCGCCATGGACCACCACCGGGTTGATGCCGACCTCCTTCATCAACACCATGTCGCGGGCGAAGGAGTCGATCAGGGTGTCCTCGGTCATGGCGTTGCCGCCATACTTGACCACCACCGTCTTGCCGGAATAGCGCTGGATGTAGGGCAGCGCCTCCGACAGAATCTCGACCACCTGACGCGGGTCGCGCGGGCTCTCGTTCATGAGGCGTTATCTCTCCACTGTCTATGCGCCGTGAGTCTATCGATACCGGCGGCGCGTTCCCTTTCGTTGCGTACGTCTCGTGCTCTGCGATCTCAGAAGGGCAGCTCGACGTGCGGCGCCACCGCGAGCACCGCGGCGCCGAACCGCTGCTGGATGCGCGCCAGCGCCGCCCGGTCCTTGCCTTCGAACCGCAGGACCAGCATCGGCGTGGTGTTGGAGGCCCGACAGAGCCCCCAGCCGTCGGGGTAGTCGACGCGGATGCCGTCCAGTGTCGTCTTGATGCCATCCTGACCGAAGTCGCCATTCTCGGCCAGTCGCTCGACGATCGCGAACTTCTCCTCGTCGGTCACCGGGGCGTTCAGCTCCGGCGTGCTGACGTCCTGCGGAAACGCTCTGAAGTAGCGATCGGCATCCACCGTCTGGCGCGACAGAATCTCCAGCAGCCGGGCGGCGGCGTAGAGTCCGTCGTCGAAGCCGTACCAGCGTTCCTTGATGAAGATGTGGCCGCTCATCTCGCCGCCCAGCTGCGCGCCGGTCTCCTTCATGCGCGCCTTGATCAACGAGTGGCCGGTGCGCCACATCTCGGGCTCGCCCCCGGCCCGTTCGATGATCCGGGCCAGGTTGCCGGTGCACTTGACGTCGAAGACGATACGCGCGCCAGGCTCCCGCTCGAGCAGGTCGGTGGCGAAGGCCATCATCAACCGGTCCGGGTAGATCATCTCGCCGGCCGGCGTCACCACGCCCAGGCGGTCGCCGTCGCCGTCGAAAGCCAGCCCGATATCGGCACCGGTCTCCCGGACCTTGGCGATCAGGTCGACCAGGTTTTCCGGCTTGCCGGGATCGGGATGATGGTTGGGGAAATCGCCGTCGATCTCGGCAAACAGGGGGATGGTTTCCGCCCCCAGCGCCTCGATCAGCCTGGGCCCCAGTTCGCCGGCGACGCCATTGCCGCAATCCACGACCACCTTGAGCGGGCGTCCGGCCCGGCCCGGGGCGAGGGAGAGGTCACCCAGGATGCGCTGAAGATACGCTTCGCCGATGTCGCGCCGTTGGAGTGAACCCTCGCCCTCGGTCAACTCGCCGCTGCGGATGCGCTCGAGCAGGTCCGTGATCGCCTCGCCGGAGATCGCCACGCCATCGAGCACGATCTTGAAGCCGTTATAGTCCGGCGGGTTGTGGCTGCCGGTCACCATCACCCCGCTGGCGCTCTCGGCCAGGGTGGCGGTGGCGAAGTAGAGTACCGGGGTCGGCACGCGCCCGATATCGATCACGTCACGGCCGGAAGCCCGCAGGCCGCGGATCAGCGCCGCCTGGAGGCGAGGGCCGGAGTGGCGGCCATCACGGGCGACGATCACGGTCTGCTGACCTCTCGCCGCCGCTTCGCTACCCACCGCGCGACCGATCCATTCCACGGTCTCCTCGGTCAACGTCTCGTCGACGATGCCGCGAATATCGTAGGCCCTGAAGATCGAGGCCGGTACGTCGGCACCGGGCCGCTCATTCGTCGTCATTTTCCAACCTTCCTTTGTCTTCGCCACCGAACGGCTTCGATTCGAGTTCATGTCCAGCGCTCGAACTCCAGCGCCACCGAAGCCTGGCCGTCGGTCATCAGCCATTCGCCTTCCATCCGGGTGGCGTCGAGGCTCAGGTTGCGATCGACGAGCGCGGTCAGCGCCGCCAACGGTTCTGCCGGCGGACTCCAGACCGTCACCCGGGGCAGCGCCCGAACATCGCTTTCGAGCTTCTTCCACCACTGTGCGGCACTGCGCGGCGCATAGGGATAGACCAGCACCCGTTCCGCCCGGGAAAGGCCCTGCTTGATGCGCTTCAGCGACGGTTCGCCCAGCTCTATCCATGACAGGATTCGCCCATCCGCCGCCTTGAGCCAGAGATCCGGCTCGTCTTCGCTGCTCAGGCCGCGCGTCATGGCGAGATCGTTGTCCGTGCCGATGGCGTGGGCATTGTCGATGAATGCCAGCAGGCGCACCATCAGGCGCGTCGCCGTCTCGGACGGGTGACAGGCCACGGTCAACGCATGATCGCCATAGTAGTGGCGATCCAGATCGCTGACGTTGAGTCTCGCTTTATAGATGGTTGCGCTTAGCGCCACGTGACATGTCCTCGCAGAGAGCGGTTGTGGGAGACGGGAGACGATTCACTGCCGGCCGGAGTGGCCGAACCCGCCGCCCGCGCGCTCGGTGGCGACGAACTCCTCGACGATGTCGAGCTCGGCCTGGATCACCGGCACCAGCACGTACTGCGCCAGCCGCTCGCCGGGCTCGAGCACGAAAGTGTCCCGGCCACGGTTCCACACCGAGATCATCAGCTCGCCCTGGTAGTCGGAATCGATCAGCCCGACCAGGTTGCCCAGCACGATGCCGTGCTTGTGGCCGAGTCCGGAGCGCGGCAATACCACGCCGGCCAGCCCCGGGTCGCCGATGTGGATGGCGAGGCCGGTGCGGACCAGGGCGCTGTCGCCGGGAGCCAGCGTCAACGCGTCGTCGAGCAGTGCGCGCAGGTCCATGCCGGCGCTGCCTGCGGTGGCGTAGTGGGGCAGCGGGTAGTCGTGTACCCGCTCATCGAGAATCTTGACCGAGAGCTTGGGTCTGGCGGGCGAAGTGCTGAGTGACATGTAGCGTCGTTCCTGATGGCGCATGAAGTGAGATGACGAGCAAGCCGCCCAGTTTACCACCGCTGGGGCGCGGATCGGATGCGCTAGCGCATCCGATCGGCGATGTGGTCGACGATGGCGTTGGCCAACGCCGTCTTGGGCTGCCGCGGTAGCGCGTGGCGCCGAGTCCGCTCCCGCTCTCTCCACAGCAGCGTGGCGGCATTGTCGTCGCCGCCGAAGCCGACCCCCTCGCGGGAGACATCGTTGGCGACGACCAGATCCAGGCGCTTGCGTTCGAGCTTGCTGCCGGCGTGCGTCTCCAGTGCCTGCGTCTCGGCGGCAAAGCCGACCGTGAACGGTCGGTCCGGGCGTGCCGCGATCGTGGCGACGATATCCGGATTGCGGACCAGCTCGAGGGTCAGCCCGCTAGCGTCTTCCGTCTTCTTCAGCTTGTGTTCGCCGATGGCGGCGGCGCGATAGTCGGCCACCGCGGCGCAACCGATGAACAGATCGCAGGGCATGCAGAATTCGACCGCGGTCAGCATCTCGACAGCCGAGATCACCTCGATCCGTTCGACACCGGGTGGCGTCGAGAGCGCCACCGGCCCGCTGACCAGCGTGACGCTGGCGCCACGCTCGGCGCAGGCCGCGGCCAGGGCGTAGCCCATCTTGCCGGAGCTGTGGTTGGAGAGATAGCGCACCGGGTCCAGCGCTTCGCGGGTCGGCCCGGCGGTGATGACCACGCGCTTGCCGACCAGATCCCGGTGCACGGGCATCACCCGGAGCGCCTCGTCCCGGGCCGGCTCGAGCTCGCCCAGCAGCTGGGCGAGAATGGTTTCCGGCTCCAGCATGCGGCCGAGGCCGACGTCGCCGCAGGCCTGGTCGCCGGCGTCGGGGCCCAGCAGGGTCCAGCCCAGCTCAACCAGCCGGTCGGCATTGGCCAGGGTCGCCGGATGACGCCACATCGCCTGGTTCATGGCGGGCGCCATTAGGCAGCGAGCTTCGGTGGCGAGGCAGAGGGTGGTCAGCAGGTCGTCGGCGTGACCGTGGGCCAGCCGTGCCATCAGGTCGGCGGTGGCGGGGGCGATCAGGATGACATCCGCCCATTTCGCCAGCTCGATGTGGCCCATGCCGGCTTCGGCTTCCGGATCCAGCAGCGACGTCCGCACCGGCTCGCCGGTCAACGCCTGCAGTGTCAGCGGGGTAATGAAAGCCTGGGCGCCTTCGGTCATGACCACGCGCACCTCGAAGCCCGACTTCTTCAACAGGCGGGCGAGATGGGCACTCTTGTAGGCGGCGATGCCGGCGCTGATGCCAAGCAGAATGCGGGTTCCGGCCAATCCCGGACCAATCGGTAGCGACATGGGATCTGTCCTGATGGTTCGGCCGTTACCATACCACTGCGGTCGCGGGTTGCGTAACGGTGAGGCAAAAGTGGCGACCGCCGTTGCAGCGGCCGCCCGTGGCGATCACTCGGCGTTGCCGAGCTCTCCCTCGCCGACGACGACGTCACCGTCGAGCCACTCGATGCTGTCGTCACCGTCGTGGCGGACGCCATAGCAGGTCGGTTTGTCGTCGCCGTAGTCGAAGCACATGCGATCGTCGACGATCGTGGCCTGCCCGGTGTAGCCGTCGCCCTCGATCCTGCCGTCCTGGCGATAGACTTCGTCGTACTGCTGGCCGCTCGCCATGGCGCCCTGGACGCGATGCCCCCAGACCTGCTGCTGGATCTCGTCGCCGCTGAGCACCCGGGGGCGCTCGGTCTGCGCCGATGCGGTGTCGGGGTCGGCGGCGAGGGCGCTGGGGACACCGCCGCCGAGGGCGACGGCGATGGCCAGGGTGGCCAGGCGCTTGTGCGAATCGAACGAAGGCAGTCGGTTCATGATGGCTCCGAGAGGTGAAGGTGTGGTTTCACCATAGCCCAGTCGGCGTCCCTCGCCATGCACGGACGCCAACCGAGCCGCTTCCACCGCCGCCTTAGCGCACCGCGGGGCCGAAGGCGAAATCGACCGGCACCGGACTGTCGATCAGCTTGATCGGGCCTTCGAGCTGGCCGTCCTCTGCGCCGATGCGGAACACCGCGATGGTGTCCGAGTTCTGATTGCCCACGTAGAGCCAGCGGCCGGACGGTTCGATGTTCATGCCCCGGGGGATCTGCCCCCGGCTCTGGACCCAGCCCGTGGAGGCCAGACGCCCCGAGTTCGGGTCGACCGCGAACATGGCGATGCTGTCCATCCCGCGATTGGTGGCATAGACCCAGCGTCCGCTGGGATGAACCCGGATTTCGGCGGTGGTGTTCGTCCCTGTCGGCACGTCGCCCGGGTTGTCGGGATTGAAGGCGGGACGGGTGAAGGGGGTGTTTTGGGGCAGCGTGGAGATCGACTGGCGCCAGATGAAGGCGCCCCGGCGGGGCTCGAAGTCGAACACGTCGATGGTCGAAGAGAGCTCGTTGATCACGTAGGCCCGGCGCTCGTCGGGGTGGAACGCCAGGTGGCGACAGCCGCTGCCGGAGGGCACGCTGGCCCGCGGCACCGGTCCGGGTGCCAGCTTGCCCGTCGCCGGGTCGAGCTGCCACGCCAGCAGCGTATCGCCGCCCAGGTCCACCCCGAAGACGTGCTGGGCGCCGGGGTTGGCGAGCATCATGTGGGCGTGGGGCCCCTCCTGGCGTACCGGGTCGGGCCCGCCGCCATTGCCCGGCGCCTGGAACAGGTCGCTCATCGGCTCGATTCGGCCATCCTCGCCCAGCGGGAAGACGGCGAAGGTGCCGGTGCCGTAGTTGGCCGCGAGCAGGTGCCCGCCCGAGGGGTGAACGGCGCAGTGGCAGGGCCAGGTGCCGCGGGTCGAGCGGGCGTTGATCAGCGTCAGCTTGCCGGTGTCGGGGTCGATCGCGTAAGCGCTGACCCGGCCCAGCGGCTCGCCGGAGGCGTCCGCGCCGAGTTCGTTGACGCAGTAGAGATAGCGCTGTGACGGCGCCACGGCGAGAAACGAGGGGTTGTCGGCGGTGACCGTCTGGACGTGGCTCAGATCGCCGGTGGCGTGATTCAGGCGGTAGACGTAGAGGCCTTCGGCGCGGCTCGGAGCGACACCACCGGGAGCCGTGTTCGGCGCCGAATAGGTGCCGACATACAGATAGCGCGCCGCGGCCGGTGCGTTCGGGTCGGCCTGCGATGCGGTGTTCTGGGCGAAGACGCCCGGCGCGCTGACCGCCCAGGCCGCGCTGGCGCCCACCGCCTGCAGGAAAGTGCGCCGAGAGAGGCCAGTGGTGGCTGAGGAAGCACTCGAGGGCCGTTGTTGTTGCTCTTTGACTGTCATCTCGATGACTCCAGGGTCTGGCGGTCGGGCGTTATCGGCGTCGGCCGCAAGTTGGGTAGCGCTCGCCTCGGCGTGATGCCGAGACGGCCGCTACGGGATCCAGTGCTGCATCGCCGCTTCCACCCCGCGCAGTTCGGCCAGCCCCTTGAGCCGGCCGATCAGCGGATAGCCGGGGCGACTGTCGCGCTTCAGATCGTCGAGCAGGTGGTGACCGTGATCGGGGCGCATGGGCAGGCGGTGGCCGCCTTCACGCTGGCGACGCCGCTGTTCGCGAACCAGCTCGCCGATCACGCCCACCATGTCGACGTCGCCGTCCAGATGCTCGGCCTCGTGGAAACTGAGCGGGTCGGCTTCGCGGCGGGTGGCGCGCAGGTGCACGAAGTGGATGTGCGGCGCGAACCGCCTGGCCATGGCGACGAGATCGTTGTCTTCGCGAACGCCGTAGGAACCGGTGCAGAAGGTCAGGCCGTTGGCAGGACTCGGCGCGCTATCGAGTACGTACTGGGCATCTTCGGCGGTCGACACGACACGCGGCAGCCCGAGCAGCTCGCGGGGTGGGTCGTCCGGATGGATCGCCAGGCGGACCCCGGCTTCCTCTGCCGCCGGGACGATGGCGCGCAGGAACGCTGCCAGATTGTCGCGCAGCCGGTTGGCGTCGATCCCGCGATAGCCATCCAGCACCCGGCGGAAGTCCTCGAGCGTGTAGTGCTCCTCGGTGCCGGGCAGTCCGGCGATGACGGTATCGATCAGGCGCTTTCGCGCCGCGGCGTCGAGCGTATCGAGATAGGCGCTGGCGGCTTCCCGCTCGGCGTTGCCGTAATCCGCCTGGGCACCCTCGCGCTCGAGCAGGAAGAGATCGAAAGCGGCGAAGGCGGTCTGGTCGAAGCGCAGCGCCGTCCCGCCGTTCGACAACGGCCAGGCGAGGTCGGTGCGGGTCCAGTCGAGGATCGGCATGAAGTTGTAGCAGACCACATCGATACCGCATTCGCCGAGGTTGGCAAGCGTTCGACGATAGTTGTCGATGTAGCGCGCGGCTGCCGGCAGGTCCTGCTTGATCGCCTCGTGTACCGGCACGCTCTCCACGACCGACCAGGTGAGTCCCGCCGCTTCGATCAGGCGCTTGCGCTCGACGATCGCTTCCACCGGCCACACCTCGCCGTTGGGGATCTCGTGCAGGGCCGTGACGATGCCGGTCGCGCCGGCCTGGCGAATCTCGTCGAGGGTGATGGGGTCGGCCGGGCCGAACCAGCGCCAGGTATGTTCCATGATCAAGCGTCCCGATCAGAAGCGTTGAGTGTCAAAGTGGCAATGGCCGATTCCACGCCGCCGCTCTCCAGTCGCGTCAGCGCTTCGAGGATCTGCCGGGCGAACCGTCGATCGTCGCGCAGCGCGGCGGGGAAGACGGCATCGAGGGCGAGGAAGGCGTCGATCAGCGCGGCGTGGTCGTCGCCATGGCGACGATGGAGCGCGGCGAACGTCTCGGCCATGGGGTCGTCCACCGGGTGCGGCTGGCCGCTGAGGTCGGTGCCGGCGGTGTAGCGAATCCAGCCGGCAACGCCCAGCGCGGTTACGTTGATGTCGGCGGTGTCGATCGACCGCTCGACACCGCCGGCCAGCCAGCGCTGGGGCAGCTTCTGGGAGCCGTCCATGGCGATCTGCTGCAGTCGATGACGCAGGCTGTCGTTGCCGAAGCGGGCCAGCAGACCGTCGGTGTAGGCAGCGACATCGGTTGCCGCCGGCAACGACAGCGTCGGGATCGCGTCCTGCTGCCAGTAGTGCCGGAGCAGCTGGCGGAAAGCGGGGCGCGCGACGGCGGCGTCCACCGTCTCGATACCGGCCAGCGCGCCGAGATAGGCGAGCAGCGAGTGGGCGCCGTTGAGCAGGCGCAGCTTCATGGTCTCGAACGGGGCGACATCGGCGACCATCTCGACGCCTTCGGCCTCCCAGTCCGGCCGGCCCAGCGGGAAATCGTCCTCGACCACCCACTGGCTGAAGGTCTCGCAGACCACGGCGGCAGGGTCGTCGATGCCCAGTCCGGCCAGGCGTGTTCTGTCCGCGTCGGTCATCGCCGGCACGATGCGATCCACCATGCTCGAGGGGAAAGCGACGCTGGCGTCGATCCAGTCGGCCAGTTCGCCATCGCGATGCCGGGCCAGCGAGACCACTGCACGCCGCGTGCGCCGGCCGTTATGGGGCATGTTGTCGCAACAGAGCACGGCGAACGGTGGGACGCCTGCCGAGCGGCGTCGCGCCAGTGCCTCCAACAGCGTGCCCGGTGCGGTATCCGGCGATTCGGGATGGGCGATGTCGTGGGCGATCGCTGGCGCGTCGGTCAGCAGCTCGCCGCTGCCCGGGCTGAGGAAGTAGCCTTTTTCGGTCACGGTGAGGGTGACGATGCGCACGGCGGGATCGCTCATCCGCGCCAGCAGCCGTTCCCGGTCCGGGCCGTCCGGCCCCGCGTAGAGCGCTTCACGGATGGCGGTGATCTCCCGCAGCGTGACATGCTCGCTGTCGCTGAATTCGGCCACGTGATAGCGGCAGTCGCCGTCGCGCAGTTGATCGACCAGGGTGCGATTGGCGCGGATATTGGCGCTGCTGATGCCCCAGTCGTCCGCACCGGTTCGGTCGAGGTGTCGCTGCAGGTACACCGCCTGATGGGCGCGGTGAAAGGCGCCCAGGCCCAGGTGGACGATGCCGATCCCGCTCGGGGGCCGTCGGCTCGGTTCTCGCTCGATATGGATGTCGGCTGCGGCCATGAGGCTATTTCCCCATCAGCAGATTGGGCAACCATAGCGACAGCGCCGGCACGAACGACACCAGCATCAGCACGATCAGGTTGCAGATCAGGAAGGGCACGATGGCTTTCGCCACCCGCAGCATGGGCAGCTTGCCGATGCTCGATACCACGAACAGGCAGACGCCCACCGGCGGCGTGGTCAGGCCGATCATCAGGTTGAGTACCGCCATCACGCCGAAGTGGATCGGGTCCATGCCGATCCCCGTCGCCACGCCCAGCAGGGCCGGGAACAGGATGATCAGCGCGGCGATGGTCTCCATGAAGGCGCCGACGAACAGCAGAATCAGGTTGAGGATCAGGATGACCACGATCGGGTTGCTGCTGATGCCGAGAATGGCATCGGCGAGCATCTGGGGGATCTGCTGGCTGGTCAGGATCCAGCCGAACAGATTGGCCAGGCCGACCAGCAGCATCAGCGAGGCGGAGGTGATGACGGTATCGGAAAGGATGCCGCCCAGGTTGCGCCAGTTGATGCCCTTGTAGATGAAGGTGCCCACCAGCAGGGCGTAGAGGCTGGCGACGATCGACGCCTCGGTCGGCGTGAACAGGCCGCCGATGATGCCGTAGAGGATGATGAAGGTCATCAGCAGCGCCCAGAACGCGCTGCGGCCCTCCTTGAGCAGCTCCCTGGCGGTGGCACGCTTCTCCTTGGGGTAGCCGCGCCGCACCGCCAGCCAGTAGGCGGTGATCATCATCGCCACGCCCAGCAGCAGGCCGGGCAGCGCACCGGCGAGGAACATGCGGCCGACGGAGATGCCGGAGAGCGAACCGACGATGATCATCGGCACGCTGGGTGGAATGATCGGGCCGATAGTGGAGGAGGCGGCAGTCACGGCGGCGGCGAACGGCTTGTCGTAGCCGGCCTTGGACATGCCCGGAATCATCACCGAGCCGATGCTGGCGGCGTCCGCCACCGCGGTGCCGGAGATGCCGCTGAAGATCATCGAGCCGCCGACGTTGGCCAGGCCCAGGCCGCCGCGGATATGGCCGACCAGGGCGTTGGAGAAGCGCACGATATGCTGGGTGATATTACCCACGTTCATCAGGTTGCCGGCCATCACGAAGCCGGGAATGCAGAGCAGCACGAAGGAGTCGATGCCGGAAAACATGCGCTGCGGCACGATGGTCAGCGAGATGCCGCCAAGCATCAGGTAGGCGAGTGACGACACGCCGAGGCAGAAGGCGATCGGCAGACCGATCAGCAGCAGTGCCAGAAAGGTGATGAAGAGAACGGCGATTTCCATCAGAGCGCCTCCTGTCGGGTGGCTTCGGCGCGGTCGCCACGAACCATGGCGGTGATGCCCTCGGCGAGGCCGATCAGGCTGTAGAGCAACAGCGCCCCGAACAGCACCACCGAAGAGAGAAAGATGTAGAGCATGGGGAGGCGCAGCGTCGGCGAGGTCTGGAACGCGCCGATCTGGGCGAACTGCCAGGCGTTGGGCAGCACCACCAGCGTGAAGGCGAAGGTGATCGCCGAGATCAGCGTAAGGTAGGCGGCCCGACCACGGAAACCGAGCCAGCCGTGGAACAGCTCCACATTGACGTGGCGGTGACGGTGCTGCACGACGCCGGCACCCAGCGCCACCATGTAGATGAAGAGGTAGCGGGTGAGCTCTTCGGTCCACGACAGCGTGATGGGCAGGAACAGGCGCGACGCGACCTGCAGCAGCACGGTCAGCGACAGGCTCACCAGCGCGATGACGGCCAGTGTCAGCAGAACGCGGTCGAGCGCGTTGGCCAGTCGGCCAATGGGGCCGCCCAGTCGCGGAACGCGAGTCAGTATCTCGAGATTTTCCTGGATGTCCTGGTGAATGTCCGTCTCTTGTTCCGACATGGCGGTCTCCGAACGAGATGAGAAACGGGAGCGGCGATCGCGCTGCCCCCGCATGCCTTGGCGCGGTAATCCGAAGGGGGATTACAGATCCTGGATGGCCTTGTAGAGCGCTTTTTGATCGTCATTCAAGGCGTCGAGCACGGCGGGCTCGGCTTTCTTGGCGAAGGCGGCCTGATCCACCTCGACGAACTCCATGCCCTTGTCCTTGAGCGCCTGTTCGAGACGCTTCTGGTCCTCGACGAACAGTTTTTCCTCATAGGACTGCATTTCGCTGGCGGCGTCTCTCACCACGCTCTGCAGGTCGTCCGGCATCGACTCGAGCTTCTGCTTGCCGATCACCACGTAGATCCAGCTGCGCACGTGGTCGGTCATGTCCACGTACTGCTGGACTTCGTTGAAGCTGGCGCTTTCGATCAGGCTGAGCGGGTTCTCCTGGGCCTCGATGGTGTTCTGCTGCAGCGAGGTAAAGACTTCGCTGAAGGCCATCGGGGTCGGGCGGGCGCCCAGCGCTTCCCAGGTATCGACGAACAGCGGCACGTTGGGCACGCGAATGCGCAGGCCGTCGAGGTCGTCAGGGGTCTTGATCGGGCGATTGGAGGTCAGTTCGCGCGGACCGCGCTCGAACCAGGCGATCGGCACCAGCCCGGTGCGCTCGGTGATCTGCGCCTCGATCTGCTTGCCGACGTCGCCTTCCACGGCCTTGCGCATCTGGTCCGCATCACGGAACAGGTAGGGCACGGCCATCATCGCCGCCTTGGGCGCCCAGTTCTGGAGACTCTCGCCGGTGATGGTCATGTCGGCGGTGCCCAGCTGGATGCTGTTGATCACATCCATTTCGCTGCCGAGCTGCTCGTTGGGGAACACCTGGACCTCGATTCGGCCGTCGGAGTTGGTCTCCACCAGCTCCTTGAACTTCAGCGCGGCCTGGTTCCAGATGTTCTGCTCGTTGGCCAGATGGCCGAATTTCAGCGTGTAGTCCGCAGCCATTGCCGCGTGGCTGCCCAGCAGCGTGGCGCCGAGGGCAGCGCCGGCCAGCAGATGCTTGAGGGTTGTCGTCGTCAACATGGCGTGAGTCTCCTGTCGCGTTGGTACGCGTCGGTGTTGTTGTCCGGGCCAGCGCTGTTCCGGGTCTCTTCCGGCATGGGTGGCGGACTCGATCGGACGTTCAAGGCGAGATTTTCACCAGCACCTTGCGCGCCCGTTCCGGGTGGTTCTCGAGCAGATCGATGGCGCCGGGCATCTCGGTGAGCGGGACGCGATGACTGATCAGCGCCCGGGGCTCGAGACGACCCGCGGCGATATGCTCGAGCACCTCCGGGAATTTGCGATTGTTCAGGCGGGAGCCGACCAGCGTCAGCTCCTTCTTGATCACTTCCAGCTGAACCAGGTCGCTGGGCGTCGGGCTGAAACCGAGCAGTCCGATGCGTCCGGCGGGGCAGGCCATCCGCAGCATGGCGGGCAGCATGGCCGGTACGCAGGCGGCATCGGCGATCAGCGGAATGCCCTCGCCATCGGTGGCGGCCAGCACCGCCTGTTCGAGATCTTCGAGGCGACCGTTGATCACGTGGCTGGCGCCCAGCTCGCGCGCCGTGGCGAGGCGTTCGTCGAGGATGTCGGTGACGATCACCTCCTCGAGGCCCATGGCGCGCGCCATCTGCAGCACGGTCAGGCCGATCACGCCGGCACCGATCACCAGCAGACGGTCGCCCGGGTGTGGTGCCATCCGCGCGAGCACGTTGGCGGCGATGGAGTAGGGCTCGACCAGGGCGGCAGCGTCGAGATCGAGATCGTCGGGGATGCAGTGGGCGTTGGCCGCCGGCACGTTGACCTGCTCGGCAAAGCCGCCATTTCTGTGAACGCCGATCACCTGCATCGCGCTGCAGACGTTGGGCCGGCCGATCCGGCAGGGATAGCACTGGCCGCAGTTGACGACCGGATCGATACAGACCCGCTCGCCGACGCGGGCGGGATCGACGCCATCGCCCACGGCGCGGATGACGCCGGCGAATTCGTGCCCCGTAATGCG
>NZ_CALFQK010000115.1:0-6644 GCF_937921195.1 uncultured Salinicola sp. | reverse complement strand
CTGTTACTGCTTCGCCTAGCTTTGGCGATCTGGCTCTATTGCCGGAAGTACTGACCGCCCTCGAAACGCTGGGCTACGAAATTCCTTCGCCGATCCAGACACAGACGATTCCTGCGCTGCTGGAAGGCCGCGACATGCTGGGCCAGGCACAGACCGGCACCGGCAAGACCGCAGCGTTCGCGCTGCCACTGCTGAGCCGTCTCGATCTCGGCCGGCGCGAACCGCAAGTGCTGGTGCTGGCACCGACCCGTGAGCTGGCGCAGCAGGTTGCCGTCTCGTTCTCCAAGTACGGCCAGAACCTGAAAGGGCTGGAAATCGCCACGCTGTGTGGCGGACAGGACTATCGCGAACAGCTGTCGGCGTTGAAGCGTGGCGCTCAGGTCGTCGTGGGTACACCGGGTCGAATCATCGATCACCTGGACCGTGGCAGCCTCAAGCTCGACGGCTTGTCGGCGCTGGTGCTCGACGAAGCCGACGAAATGCTGCGCATGGGCTTCATCGATGACGTCAAGCGCGTGGTGTCTGACACACCCAAGGATGCCCAGCGGGTCTTCTTCTCGGCGACGCTGCCGAGCGAGATCGAGCGCATCGTCAACCGTTACCTGGTCGATCCGGTCAAGGTCGCCATCGAGTCCAAGGTCAGCACCGGCGAGAACATCGAACAGCGCGTCGTGCGCGTCGAAGGCCCCAGCAAGCTGGAAGCCCTGGCGCGTATCTTCGAAGTCGAGACGGTCGATGCCGCCATCGTGTTCGTGCGCACCCGTGCCGCCTGTACCACGCTGGTCGAGCAGCTCACCGCGCGTGGCGTCAACGCCGCCGGCCTGTCCGGCGACCTCGACCAGAGCCTGCGCGAGCGCACCGTGACCCGCCTCAAGCGGGGCAAGGTCGACGTGCTGGTCGCCACCGACGTGGCCGCGCGTGGTCTGGACGTGCCGCGGATCACCCACGTGATCAACTACGATCTGCCGCAGGACTCCGAAGCCTACATTCACCGTATCGGCCGTACCGGCCGTGCGGGGCGCAACGGTGTCGCCATCACCTTTGCCGGCGGTCGCGAAACCCGCAAGGTGCGCTGGGTCGAGCAGGCCACCGGCCAGGCCATGACCGAGATGCCGCTGCCCGACGAGGCCGCCATCCGCGCTCATCGCGACACGCAGTTCAGTGCGCGTCTGCGCGAGATGCTCGAAGCCGGTGGCGATCATCAGCGCGCGCTGATCGAGAAGCTGGTCGAGGAAGGCCACGATCCGATCGATCTGGCGGCGGCGCTGGCGACGCTGGCGCGTGCCGGCGAAGCGCCGATCGGTCGCATCACCAGTTCTCCCTCGCGTCGCGATAGCGGACGTGACGGTGGCCGCGATGGCGGTAGCCGCGAGCGCGGTGCCCCGCGTCGTCGCGACAGTGCGCCGCGCGAAGGCATGACCCGCTATCGGGTCTCCGTCGGCCACAAGGATGGCGTCAAGCCGGGTCAACTGGTCGGTGCGCTGGCCAACGAAGGCGGCATCGAAGGTGGTCGTATCGGCCGCATCGATATCCGCAACGCGTTCTCCGTGGTCGAGCTGCCGAGCGGACTGCCGTCCTCGATTCTGGCCAAGATGTCACGCGCGCGGATCGGCGGACGCTCGCTGGAGATCTCGGAAGACCAGGGCGCGCCCGAGCGTGCACCGCGTCGCCGCACCGATGGCGACGCACCGGTTCGCCGCTCTCACGCCTGATCGTCGAACGTCGCACCGCCAGCCGAGCTCGATGCTCCGCTGGCGTCGAAAGAACGCCGCCCACCTCGTGGGCGGCGTTTTTTTGGGTCCAGTAACGTCGCCTCCTCCCCGGCGCGATCCGAGAGCGATGTCTCCGACCCGTCTCGAGGCAGGACCTAGGTCTGACAGTCGGTGACGGTCTTTGTATGCAATACTCGTTATCGCTGAATCGTGGCACGTCCCGATTCAGGTCCACCGAAAACGTGGCGGAATCAGTTCGATGACCAAGACGCTCAAGGATCAACTGTACGAGGCCCTGCTGCGCAGCATGGCCAGTGGGCACCTGGAGCCCGGCCTGGTGCTGCTCGAGGGCAACATCGCCGATATCTTCGGCATGAGCCGCTCGCCGGTGCGCCAGACGCTGGGGCGGCTGCACGACGAGGGCGCCATCAGCCGTTTCGAAGGACGGGGATTCCTGGTGGGACGGGCCCCGGGGAGTGTCGTGCGTCGATCGCTGACGGCGGCCGATTTCCGGGCCGCGGGCGGCCGCTCCTCCGTCAAGCGAACGGACTCCTGGCGCGCGCTGGCGGAGAGGGTAGAGCACGACGTCGTGCTCTGCTCGATGAAGGGGCGACTCGAGCTCAACGAGCTGCAGCTGGCCAAGTCGCTGGGCGTCAGCCGCGCCACCACGTACCGTATTCTACTGCAGCTACAGTCTCTCGGTGTGGTCGAGAAGATCAAGTACAGCAGCTGGAACGTGGTGCCGCTGGACGACGACCGGCTGCATCAGCTCTACGATGCGCGACGCCAACTGGAGCCGTTCATGATCGCGCGCGCCTGCGAGCGCATCGCCGACAAGTCGATCCAGCGCTATCTGGACCGTCTGGATCAGGCCCAGGCCAGATATCCCAGAATCGAGGCCAGCCAGCTCGATGCGCTGGAGAACGACCTCCACCACGAAGCGCTGGAGCAGGGCGGCAATACCGAGATCCTGATCATGCTTCAGCGCACGCGGCCGATCCTGCTGATCAGCAAGCACCTGCTGGGGGGCGAGATCGAACTGCCGCCGGGCGACCCTTTCTTCGCCGCGCATCGGCAGGTCTTCGAAGCGATGCAGCTGCGGCGCGCCGAGCAGGCCAGCGAAGCGCTCTACCGGCACATCAAGGACTCCGAGGCACTTGTCCAGGAACGTCTGGCCAACTTCCGGCATGCCGGCGAGCTGCGGGAGCCGGGATACCTGCGCTGGTTGAGCCAGCGCTAACCGGGCAGATCGCCGGCTGCCCGTCGTGTCGCGAGCTCAATCGACCGGCATGCCGTTTCGTCGGCGCAACTCCCGGATCAGCGCGCTGTGATCCAGGTCGCCATCGCCATGCGCCAGCATGTCGCCGAACAGCGCATCCGCCTGGCGGCTCATGGGAAGGTCGAGTGACAGCCGAGCGATCTGCGCCATTGCGGTCTGGGTGTCCTTGTACTGCCATTTTGCGGCGCCGCCCGGCGCGAAGCTCTCCTCCAGCATGCGCCGACCATGGAGATCGAGAATGGTCGAGTCGGCGAAACCGCCCATCAACGCCTGACGCACCTGCGCGGGATCGGCCCCGCCGCGTTCCACCAGCAGCAGGGCCTCGGCAACGGTGGCGATGGTGTTGGCAACGATCATCTGGTTGGCGAGCTTGGCGAGCTGGCCGCTCCCGGCGGGGCCGACGTGGGTCGGGCGGCCGAGGGTCGCCAGCAGCGGGCGATGACGTTCGAAAACCGAAGCCTCGCCGCCGACCATGATCGCCAGCGTGCCCTCGATGGCGCCGCGTTCGCCGCCGGAGACCGGCGCATCGAGATAGCCGATGCCATGGAGGCTGGCGGCTTCCGCCTGCCCCTTGGCGGTGTCCACCGGGATCGAGCTCATCACCACCAGGCAGCTGCCTGGCCGCATCGCGGCGATGATGCCAGTCTCGCCCAGCAGGATCTCATCGCAGACGGGGCCGGCGCTCAGCATCACGATGACCACATCGGCATCGTGGGCAGCCGCTTCGGGGGATCGGGCCGCGATCACGCCGGCCGTCTGCAGCGGTGTCAGTTTGTCAGGCGTGCGGTTCCAGGCCTGGACACGATGGCCGACATCCGCCAGGCGGGCCGCCATGGGGCCCCCCATGATGCCGGTTCCGATGAAGCCGATGGTCAGTGGGCTTTCGTCATGGCGATCTTTTTCGACACTGGGATCTTGCATGAGTCGTTTCCTGAAAGAAGGGGACGCTTCCGGGGCCGGGTCACTCGGCGGGGCGGGGAAGAATCCGGCCAGGGGAGATCAGGTACCGGGGGTCCAGGAGACGCTTCAGGCCGCGCATGATGTCGTACTCGGGCTCGGAGAGCGTCTCCAGGAAGGCGGCCTGTTTGAACCGCCCGATGCCATGCTCGGCGCTGATGCTGCCGTCGAAGTCGGCGACGATCTCGAACAGGCGCTCCTCCAGCTCGTGCAGCAGCGACGAGCGCTCGTCGGGATCGAGTCCCGGGGGCGGCAGGATGTTGAAGTGCAGGTTGCCGTCGCCGATGTGGCCATAGGCGATGATCGTCGCTTGCGGAGACAATGTCTGGATGGCGTCGGCAGCGCGTTGGTGGAATGCCGTCAACGACGAGATCGGCAGCGAGACGTCCGTGCGCAGGTGCTCGCCACGATTGCGCTGGCCCTCCAGCATGGCTTCCCGGATGCGCCAGAGGTTGCCGGCCTGGGCCTCGCTGGTGGCGAGCACGCCATCGGTGAGCTGGCCGGCCGCGAGTCCGCGCTCGAACAGGTCCTCGATCATCGTGTCCAGGTCCGCCGGTCCACTGGCGCTGGCTTCCATCAGGACGTAATACGGCGCCGGTGCATCCAGCGGATCGCGCAGATCGGGGGCGGCCTCCATGGCGAGCTCGAGGCAGGCGCGCGGCACCAGCTCGAAGGCGGTCAGCAGGTCGCAGCAACTGCGTCGCGCCAGCGCGTAGAGCTCGAGCACGGCAGCCACGCTGGGGCAGGCCAGCAGGGCGCTGCGACTGACCTGGGGCCGGGGGAACAGCTTGAGTACCGCGCCGGTCACGATGCCGAGCGTGCCCTCCGCACCGATGAAAAGCTGCTTCAGATCGTAGCCCGTGTTGTCCTTGTGCAGCGCCTTCATGCCGTTGTAGATGCGTCCATCCGGCAGTACCACCTCCAGTCCCAGCACCAGTTGCCTCATCATGCCGTAACGCAGCACGTTGAGGCCGCCGGCGTTGGTCGAGACGTTACCGCCGATCTGGCAGCTACCCTGGGCGCCCAGCGAGAGTGGAAAATCGCAATCCGCCGCTTCGGCGGCATCCTTCACCGACTGCAGGATGCAGCCGCCATCCACGCTCATGGTGAAGTTGATGGGGTCGATATCGCGGATCGCCGTCATTCGCTCGAGACTGACGACGAGCTCCGGCCGCTCGACGTCGGGCAGGGCGCCGCCGACCAGCCCGCTGTGACCGCCCTGGGGCACCAGCGCCACATCGTGACGATGGCAGTAGCTCACCACGTCGGCGACCTGGCGCGTCGTCGCCGGGCGTGCCACCGCCAGCGGTTCGGCGCCACGGTAGCCCGGCCAGTCGACGCAGTAGCGCTCCATGTCGTCGGTGTCGGTCAGCAACCCACCCGAACCCAGCATCGCGGTCAGATCGTCGAGCAGCGTGGCCTGAACGGTCATGAATCACCTCTCGCAACGTTATCGAAACCCCTCGTTCCCCATCGAAACAGGCCTCAGCGATACCAGAGCACGACCTGGGGGAAGAGCAGGAACAGCACCAGCAGGGCGATCAACGTGAAGTAGAAGGGGAGCAGACTCTTGACCAGGCTCTCCATGCCGACCTTGCCGACGCCGCAACCGACGTAGAGCACCGTACCCACGGGAGGCGTGATCAGGCCGATCCCGAGGATGAACGACATCAGCACCCCGAAATAGACCGGGTCGATACCCAGCTTGACCACCACCGGCGTCATCAGCGGCGCCAGGATCACCATTGCCGGCGTCAGGTCCATGAAGAAGCCGACCACCAGCAGGAAACCCGACAGGATCAGCAGCAGCAGAAGCTTGTTCTCGGTGATGGCGGAGAGGCTGACCACCAGTTGCTGCGGGATCATGTTGGCGGTGAGCAGCCAGGCCAGAACGCTGGCGAAGGCCAGCAGCAGCATCACCACGCCGGTCAGCTTGCCGGTGGCGATACAGAGCTCGAAGAAACGCTTCAGCGTCAGGCTGCGGTAGATGAAGAACGAGACCGCGAAGGCGTAGACCAGGGCGATCGCCGCGCTCTCCGTCGGGGTGAAGACGCCCGAGAGAATTCCGCCGACGATGATGACCGGCAGCAGCAGCGCCAGCAGCGCTTCCTTCAACGCCGCGAACAGCTCCGGCACCGAGAACGGTTGGCCGCGGCCGTTCTTGCGCGACTGGACGTAGGTGGTCACCGCCAGCCCCAGCGTGATCAGGATGCCCGGCACGATACCCGCCATGAACAGCTGCGAGATCGAGGTATTGGTGACCACGCCGAACAGGATCATCGGTATCGAGGGCGGGATGATGATGCCGACCACCGACGCGGCCACCACGATGGCCGTCGCCAGCGGCGCGCTGTAGCGATGCTGCTTCATCGGCTCGATCATCATGCTGCCCACGGCGGAAGCGTCGGCCACGGCCGAGCCGCTGATGCCGCCGAAGAACATCGATGTCAGCACCGCGACCTGGCCCAGGCCGCCGGCCACGAATCCGACCAGGGCGCTGGCCAGCCGAACCAGGCGGGTGGCGATGCCACCGGCGCTCATGACTTCCCCGACCAGGATGAACAGCGGGATGGCCAGCAGCGGGAAGGAGTCCAGGCCATTGACCGCCTGCGCCACGATCGGCGAGAGCGCGTAGCCGGACTCGAAGAAGATGAACAGGCTGATGGCCGCGAGACCGAACGAGATCGGCATGCCGA
>NZ_CALFQK010000114.1:0-3447 GCF_937921195.1 uncultured Salinicola sp. | reverse complement strand
CGAGAATCCGCTGTTCTTCAAGGACAACACGCGGATGCTCTACGGCGACGCCCGGGCCAGCATCGACTCGCTGGTGGGGATGATCGACCAGTGACCGCGGCGTGCCGCCGACATCGTTGACTTGGTAGGAGCAACGCCCCGTTTTCGGGGCGTTTTTTCGTTACACTGTCGGTATCGCTCATCGTCAATGGAACGACCATGTCAGACAAGCACGGGGCAGAACAGCGCATGCAGGTCGCGGTGCTCGGCGGTGGCAGCTTCGGTACCGCCATCGCCAGTATCGCCGCCGACAACGGCGCCGAGGTTCACCAATGGCTACGCGACGAGGCCCTGGTCGAGCAGATCAACCGCGAACACCGCAACGGCCGCTACCTGCCCGACTACCCGATCAACCCGGCGGTGGTGGCCTCCACCGACCTTGCCGAGACCGTCGCCAAGGCCGCCGTGGTGTTCATCGCGATCCCCTCCAAGGCTTTCCGCAAGGTGCTTCAGCAGGTGCGTCCGTACCTGCGTCCGGAGCAGATTCTGGTCAGTACCACCAAGGGGATTGAGGCCGATGGCTTCAAGCTGATGAGCCAGGTGATCGAGGAGGAGACCGGCTCCTCGCATATCGGGGCGCTGTCCGGCCCCAACCTGGCCGCCGAGATCGCCCAGAAGCATCTCACGGCGACCGTGATCGCCAGCGACGATCCGGTCACGCGGGCCTACGTCCAGGCGGCGCTGGGGTGCAGTTACTTCCGCGTCTACGCGGGCAACGATCGCTATGGCGCGGAGCTCGGTGGCTCGCTCAAGAACATCTACGCCATCGCCGCGGGCATGGCGGCGGCGCTGGGCATGGGCGAGAACACCCGCAGCATGTTGATGACCCGCGCGCTGGCGGAGATGAGCCGCTTCGCGGTCGCGCTGGGGGCCAATCCGATGACCTTCCTTGGGCTCTCCGGCGTCGGCGACCTGATCGTGACCTGTTCGTCCGAGCTCTCGCGCAACTATCGCGTCGGCTACGCCCTGGGGCAGGGGCACGATCTCGACTCCGCCATCGAGGTGCTCGGCCAGGTGGCGGAGGGCGTCAACACGGTCAAGCTGGTCTGCGAGAAAGCCCGCCAGGAGGAGATCTACATGCCGCTGGCCCAGGGGCTCTATCAGGTCATGTTCGGTGGCATCCCGGCCAAGGACATGGCCAAGGCGCTGATGGAGAGCGAGCAGAGCAGCGACGTCGAGTTCATGCTGTCGCGAGAGGCGGTCTCCCGTGCTCACGACCTCGCGCCGGACAACGAGTGATGGGTTGGCTGGCGGTGGTCAGGCATGGCGAGGCGGGGCCCGGGAACCCCGACTCCGAGCGCCGGTTGACCCAGCGCGGGGAGCGCGAGGCGCACGCTGCCGGTCGGTGGTTGGCCGCGCGCCCGGAGCTGCAGGGGGCGGTGGTCTGGGCCAGCCCGTACCGTCGCGCGCAGCAGACGGCGCAGGCCGTGGTCGACGCGACGCGTTGCGAACTGGTGACCGTCGACACGATAACGCCGGATGACGACGTCGATGCGCTGGTCGAGCGATTGACGGCACTCGACGTCTCCCGACCTTTGATCATCGTCAGCCATATGCCGCTGGTCGGCGCGTTGGCCGGGCGGCTGGTCGATGGTTCTCCTGGCGCCGGCATCGCTTTCCCCACCGCCGGGGCCGCGCTGCTCGAGGCCGAGGTATGGGCGGCGGGCTGCGCCAGCTTGAAGGCCTTCGTCGGGCCACCATATGCTTGAGGAGCGGATGACGGCCGGGGGCTCCCGCCAGTGTCCGCGGTCGAGACATGCTTGCGCTACCCACCGAGTCGATAGGCCGCCGAACGAGTCATGACAGCCATGGACGATAGCAGCACCAGACCGCGCTCCTCGCGCTCTACCGGTAGCGCACGGCTGACCGACGTGGCTCGTGTCGCTGGTGTCGCGCCGATGACGGTGTCGCGGGCCCTCAATCGGCCCGAACTGGTCAGCGAGACCACGCGCCTGCGGGTTCAGCGAGCGGTGCTGGAAACCGGTTATGTGCCCAATCGGGTCGCGGGCGCACTGGCGTCGAGTCGAAGCCGGCTGGTGGCGCTGCTGGTGCCGACGGTGGCGCACTCGCTGTTCGCCGAGGTGGTGCAGACGGTGATGGGCGTGCTGGCCCCGCAGGGGTATCAGGTGCTGCTGGGCCTGACCGGCTATACACCGGAGCAGGAGGAGACGATTCTCGAGACCGTGCTGAGCCGTCGCCCCGACGGCATCGTGCTGACCGGTTGTCGCCACTCGACGCTGACGCGTCAGCGACTCCAGTCGGCCAGCGTGCCGCTGGTGGAGATCTGGGACATGAGCGACGATCCGCTGGACATGCTGGTCGGGTTTTCCCATGACGCGGTGGGGCGCGCCGTGGCCGAGCATCTGCTGGCACGTGGCTACCGCCGGTTCGGCCTCATCAGCGCGGACGATTCCCGAGCCAGGTTTCGAGTTGCCGGATTCGTTGCCGGGCTCGAGGATGCGGGCGAGGGCGAATACCAGCTACGCGAGGTCGGCACGCCCTCGAGCATGCCCTGGGGGCGGGACAAGGGCGCCGAGCTGCTCGACGGCCATTCGCTCGATGCGATCGTCTGCAGCTCGGATATCCTCGCCCTGGGGGTGCTGGCGGAGGCGCAGAGTCGGGGCTTGTCGGTACCCGGGCAACTGGCGATCATGGGATTTGGCGACAGCAGCTATGCGGCTGCCAGCTTCCCGGCGCTGAGCACCGTGCGCATCGACGGCGCCGCCATCGGCCTGCGTGCCGCCGAGCATCTGCTCCAGCGAATGGCCCAGCCGACATTCGAGCGTGCGGCCCGCACTCTGGACGTCGGCTTTGAGATCGTCGATCGCGACACCACCTGATCGCTCCCGAATCCGCCAGGCGGTCTCCTTTCATCCTTTGGTCGAAACCACCCTCGTGACGCTTTGTCATACAAATTGATTGCGCTAACATTTCCTCGTCCACAGCTTGGTTGCTTGGGTGATAGCGCAATCATCCATGGCGTCGAGCCTCCGGGAGCAGAGCCTCTCAGCCACGACAACGAGGAAGCCGAATGTCTAGCGATGCGATCCGCTGGGTCCGTTTTTCGCATGTGCTGTTGCCACTGGCGACACCCATCAGTGATGCCAAGGTACTGACCGGCCGTCAGAAGCCCATGACCGAGGTCTCTTTTCTGTTCGCCGAGATCGAAACCCGCGACGGCCATCAGGGGATCGGCTTCAGCTACTCCAAGCGCGCGGGTGGGGCTGGACAGTTTGCCCACGCCAAGGAGATCGCCCCGGCCATCCTGGGCGAGGACCCCAACGACATCGGCAAGCTGTGGCAGAAACTGGTCTGGGCCGGTGCGTCGGTCGGGCGTAGCGGACTCTCGACGCAGGCGATCGCCGCCATCGATGTCGGGCTGTGGGACCTCAAGGCCAGGCGCGCCGG
>NZ_CALFQK010000113.1:0-31642 GCF_937921195.1 uncultured Salinicola sp. | reverse complement strand
GCTCCCAGGTCCCCGACCTGGTTGAACAGGGTGGCTTCCAGCACGGTGCTGGCCGCCCCTTGCAACGTCTGCCGCAGATGCTCGTCGAACTCGCCGCCGGCGATGGCCGTCTGTAGCCCGGCGTCGACCACGGCCTGCGAGGCGCGCTGGCCGACAAAGCGCCCGGTATCGCCCCAATCGCTCAGATTGAAGCCGGTAGTCTGGCCGTTGGCGATGTCCGTGGAACCGCCCCAGACAGTGTCCAGCCCTTGCGCGGCGCCCGCCGAGGCGGCGGCGATCAACGCACCTTTGAGGCTGTCGGAGGAGAGCGTGTCATCGAACGTGGCGCCCAGGTCGCCACGATTGTTGATCAGGCTGATCGCGCCGGTGGCGGCCAGGGAGGCTGCACCAGCACCGACCGCAGCGGCAGCCATAGCACCTGCGGCCGTCGTGGTCGATACCATGCCTGCGGCTGCCGGGCCCACCACGGCGGCAGCGACAATGGCAATGGCTAGCGCCGCGCCAGCCCCAAGCCCCGATTGGCTGTAGTCCCAACTGTCGTGGATCTCCTTGACCGCACGCCAGTCGACATCGCCGCGATCTTCCATCGTCTTGAGCCAAGCGAGGTCGGGATCGGCAGTGACCATGGCGTCGATGGTCTGGCTGACCGTCTGCTGGTCGATGTGGCTAACGTCGATGTTGAGGCCGTTGGCTGCCTGGATCAGCGTCTGCCCTTGGGCGAGCAGCTCACTCTGGCGCAGCGTCTGGTCGGTCTGGCCTTTACCCTTGGCCGACTGCCACGCCCAATTGCTCTTGCTCTTCTCATGAGACTCTGTGTGAGTATCCAGTGCCCCGGCGAAGGTGATGCCGCCGCCGCTGGTGAGGCTGAGGTCCCCACCGCTATCCAGCCTGGCGGCCTCGTAAGTCTGGTTCCCGCCGCTGGCGATGGTGAGGTCACCACCGGTCTCGACGGTCGTCCCGACCGCGCGGGTGTCGGTGACTTCGTCGCGCTTCATCGATTTGCGACTGATCATCCCGCCACTCTTTTTCTTCTTGTAGTAGTAGTGGTAGTCCTCATCGTTGGCAGCTACGAGCGCTACATCGTTGCCGCCGACCAGATAGGCCTGATCACCAGCCTTGAGACGGCTGGCCTGCGCAGTCAGGTCATTGCCCGCAATCAGGGAGAGATCGCCGCCGGCGCTGAGTTCGCTTCCCTGCTGGCGCGTATGGGTGTCGACGACATCCTTGCGGGTTCGAGAAGATCGGTAGTGATGCTCTTTGTTGTGTACATCGGCCGCCGAGCGTACACGAAGATCGCGTCCCGCCAGTGCCGAAAGATCGTTTCGGGCATCGACACGGCTGGCAACGATATCGATGTCACGTCCCGCCGCCAGATGGATGTCACGTGCCGATGTCACGCGGCTGGCCTGCTGTTCGACGCTCGAGGAGCGCCGATAACCCCGCGTGAAGTCCTCTCCACGAACGTCCTGCACCGCAGCGAGGTTCAGGTCACGCCCAGCGTAGAGATCGATGTCGCCACCGCTGACGAGATCCGCTCGGTTGATCAGATCTCGTCCTGCCGAGACGCTTAGCCCATCGGTCGCCGCAATCAGCCCTCCCTGTCCCAGGAAGGTCTCGTATTTCAGCGCGCTACCGCTCTCGACGGTGGATCTGTCGTTGACGATGTCGCCCTTGAGCGTGGTGAGGTCGACGGTTCTGCCACGGATCTCGCCCGCGATGTTGTTGTAGATATTGTCCTTCGCGGTCAACGTCAGGTTGTTACCCGCCGCCATCAGCCCCGCCTGCAAGATGCTGCCGCCGCTACGGGCATTGAGGTCGCGCGAAGCGCGAATCGTGCCGACGTTGGCGAGATCGTCACCGGCGATCAGGTCGATATCACGGCCCTGGATCAAGCTGTTGCCGCGTACGTTGCGTGCGTCCACCTTGGCCAGGTAGAGCACCGGCGCCAGTACGGTTTCTCCCGCTACCTGCTGGGGCTCCAGCCAGACGATATCGTGGGTCAACGCTGCCGTCTGAGAGGGCGTCAGCGCGACCCCCGGCGTCAGGTTCAAGGCATCGCTCGCGGCGATGGCGTTGTCCATCAGATAGCGGTACTGGTCTCCATCATCGGTCAAGCGCGCATCGAGGAATCGGCTACCCGTCTGCGCCTGAACGGCATCACGAATCAGCCGTGATTCATAACGTCCATCACCGAGCAGTCGGTAGGCGCTGTCATCGGTATAACCCAGCTTGTCGAGTAGATAACCCGATCCTTTGACCCGATCGACCGAGGTAAATTCGGGATTGGTCTCTACCAGGTAGTGGCTCTTGGGCGACGGATTCTGGATGAAGAGCCCGTAATCGCCTTGGGGAAGCCTGAAAGTGGGGAGTTTGGCTGGGACGACGCGCTCGAAATCCGCGTTACTGTAGTCGACAGGGGTGAAAGACACCTCTACCGGCGTATTGCGTTGGACACCGATCGCCTCACTGCCGTCATCGCCGCGTGGCAGGAGAGCCATATCCTGCTTGGCAACCTCTCTGTCACCATCTGAGCCCGCTCCGGGGGGAAGAGAGGCCTCTAGAGGTATGTTGCGCTGCACAGTGATCGCCTCACTGCCGTCGCCGTCACGTGACAAGAGAGCCGGATCGCGCTTGGCTATGGTTCTACCACTGTCCGGAACCGCTGCGGGAGGAAGAGATGTACCTACGGATATGTTGCGCTGCACAGTGATCGCCTCACGGCCGTCATCACCGCGTGACAAGAGAAGCGGATCGCGCTTGGCAATGGCGCCGCCATTACCCGGAACTTCTGTGGGGGAGTGGTCTCTTTCGATATCCGCACGCACGCCATCGGCATCCGACCAGGAGTCGACACTCGAGTCGATGGCCTTGGCGTCACGCGCTTGCACGGAGCGGGCCGTGTTTTGACTATCCGCCTTGCGATATGTCTGGGCGACGATGTCGTTCGACACGCCAGCCACATCCGTCTTGGCATAAGCCCCCTCATGACGCAGAGACGGCTGCTCAGCGCCGTTCGTGTCGTCTACGTCACGCCTAGCGGCCGCAGCGCCAGAGCTGCCATCGACAACTCGATAACCAATATCGTCGGAAGATCCCGAAGGCTTCTTACGTTGTGCCTTTTCCTTATCGATTGCCGCAATGACAGCAGGCGTATCGGTTCTCTTTGTCGGCGTGTAGTCTAGCCTGATAACGGATTCTTCCGATTCATTATTAGCTAGTTTTCCGCTTATCTGAGAGCGCTTCTGCGTAGAAATATCGCCATTATCGATACGTTGGGAGGCTTCGATGGAAACTCGATTGCCTGCCTGGACCGTTGCAACCGCAGAATCACCGTCCGGGGTATTTATCGTATTGTCGTGAATCAGATCAAGATACGATCTTCCCTTGATATATTCGTCGAAATCTTCCCTAACCAAAGGAGTCGGTAGGGGGTTCCCTTGATCATCCAGGCCGTTGGCCGCATTCCAGGGATCAATGAAATTTCTGTAGAAGCGCTTCTCTTGGGAAGTTTCACCATCATGGCCTCCAAGAACGACAGCATATCGCCGTTCCCTCGACGCACTCCCTGTGGAAGCACCGGTGTTCTCGAACGAGCCGGTTCTCAGTCTGAGATCGCGATTGGCTCCTATCAGACTATAGCGATTGGATACGCTGCCTTGGCTGTCGATATCAAGATCTCGTCCCGCCAGCAGCGTGGCAATAGGGCTGTTCCGGGTGATTTGCGTTTCGCTAGTCTCGGTCATGATATAGTCGAAACAGCGGTGATAATTGCAACCATATCGTGGACCGCGCTCGATTTTTCCTCCCGTAGCGCGTTTTCTTAGCTCGAACACATCTCGTGTATTGATCACATTATCGACATGTAGCTGAATATCCCCCTCGGCCTCGATCGTGCCGGATCGGTTTTCCAGGCGGTCGGCGCGCGAACCTTGGTCATCCCGCGCGACATCGAGATTGCCGGCGCTATAGATGTCGGCATATCGGTTGAAGAGATGTTTGCCCCGGAGTGTCATGTCCCCGCCGGAAAACAGCAGCGTGTCGGCCTGATTGTCGATGCTTCCCCGACTGACCAATCTCAGGTTCTGCTGGCTACCGAGTGTGCCGCGGTTGTCGATGCCTGCCGCTTCGATGTCGACATTGCCGGACCCGATGAGCCGTCCCAGATTGTCCAGTGTTCCTGACAGGCGGTAGGTGGCGTTGCCGCCGCTGGCGAGACGCCCACCCTGCTGAGAGAGATCATCGCCGGCGACATGCGTATCCCGCCGGGAAGAGATATGGCCCGAGTTGATGATGTCGCCATGGCTCGTCAGCCTGAGATCACCATTGGCGAGCAGCTCACCGGCGTTATCGAGACTGGCGGCTTCGAGCGTCAAATCATCCGCACTGGCGAGACGCTCGTCGGCAGCCAATGTCATCGCACCTTGAGTGACGAGTTCCAGCGGCCCGTTGGCTTGCCACCCGCCTATGTCCTCGATATCGTCGACCCGCGCCTTCAAGGCGCCCGTCCCCTCGAGCTCTCCATTGGCGTTGTCGATAGCGGCCAGCGCCAGGTCGAACAATCCGCTCCCCGCGTGAATCACGCTGCCGGCCGTATTGATCAGTTGTGCCGCCTTCAGCGCCATGTCCCGGCTGGCGAGCTCGATACTCCCCTGGCGATTGTCCAGCGCACCGCTCACGCTCACCTCGCTCTGCGCTCCGCCCAGCGCTCGCAGGCTTCCCGACCGGTTGTTCAACGTGCCGGCATCCAGCGTCAGGCCATGTTGGGCCTCGACGACGCCATTGCTGTTGTCGAGGTCACCGGCTACGAGGCGCACGATATCGCCCGCCATCTGGCCGTTGTGGTTGTCGACCTTTGGCGGGTCGATATCCAGCATCCCCTTGGCGATCATGCGCCCGCCATCGTTGCCCAGGTAGCGCTGCAGCACGACCTTGAGCCGTCCCGCGAGGCTAGCCACCAGGCCGTCGTCACCGTTGTCGAACGTCTCACCGCTGAGGTCGATCTGGCTGCCCTGCATCACACCACTGCGGTTATCGCCTTGCACCGCCTTCACCACGAGGTCACCGCCACGCGACAGCATCTGTCCATCGCGGTTGTCCAGCGTGCGTGTGTCTACCGCAACCCCCGCGGTGTCGCCGACGAGTTGCCCCTGCTCACGGTTGTCGAGTGCGGGCGTCGTGATCGTCAGCCGATTTCCTCGGATCGAGCCCGCGCGGTTATCGAGCTTGCCGGATCGCCCTTCGATCGCCACTTCACCGCCATCGGCTTCGATCAAGCCGTTGCGGTTAGCGATGTCGCCGAGCAGGTCGAGTACGATGCCACCCTGGCCACCCAGCAGGGCGCCGCTGTCATTGCGCAGCGCCCCTTGCTGCATATGGATGGCATCCGCCACCACCGCGCCATGGCGATTGTCGAGATGGTCGATGGCTAGATCGATGACGCCTTCGGCTTGAATCTGGCCGTTGTCATTGACCAGCGTATCGCCTCGAATCAGTGCCCCTGCCTTGCCTGCCGCGACCAGACCGCCCTCGCGGTTGTCCAACGTCCCGGCCTGAAGGTCGAGGCGGTCCGCCAGGATTTGGCCGGCGCGGTTGTCCAGTGACGCCGTGTCGGCCTTCAAATGGCTCGCCAACAGGGTGCCGCCTCGATTGGAAAGCGGGATGCCACCGGGGAGCGAGAGCTGTCCGTGACGTGCTTCTACACGTCCCGCATCGTTATCGAGCCCCTGCGATAGCGTCAGCGTGGCGTCTCCTCGGGCAGCACTGACGACACCCTGGTCACCATTGTTCAGCGTGGCGGCCGTCATCTGAACGTCGCGGCCGAGCAGGTGCCCGCCCTGATTGCCGACCTCGGCCGCTTCGAGAGTGAGCCTCTGCTTGGCTTGGATCTGGCCGCCAGCATTGGCGAGTGCATGGCGGACACGCAGTTCTGCCGCGGCGGCCAGGGCCGCGATCAATCCGCCGCTATTGACGATGGCGCCGACACCGACATCGAGCGCACGGCCGGCCAGCGTGCCACGGGTGTTATCCAGCACACCCTGGCCACTTAGGCGCAGATTGCCCTGGCCGGCAACGATCTTGCCGGCGCGGTTGGCCGTATCTCCCTGGACATCGAGATCGATAGCACGCGCGGTGATGACGCCGCCGGTGTTGGTCAAGGCCGCGGCTTTCAGACCGGCGTTGCCCAACCCCGCTTGCAGGTGACCCTGAGCGTTGTCGAGCACCTGCGAAATATCGATGTTCAGATCGCCCTGCTCGGCGCTGACGATCCCTTGCCGATTGTTCAACCTGGTGGCACTGACCCCAACCCGGTCGGCCACCAGCGTGCCGCCCGTATTGTCGAAAGCTCCCTGGCTTTCGACATCCAGCGAGTCCAGCGCCTGCAGCTTACCGCCGGCGTTACTGAGGGCCTCGGTGCCAACGAGCTTTAGATTGCCTGCGTCGGCTGAGACGAGCCCTCCCTTGGCGTTGAGGAAAGTGCCTGTCTTCAGGGTCACGCTTGCCGCGCGCAGCGTGGCGGCCGTGTTATCCAGCAACTTGCCCAGGGTCACGTTCAGCGCACCGGCGGCGACTGCGCTGCCAGCGTGGTTGTCCAACGCGTTGTCGAGGGTCAGATCGATCCGTTGCCCCGCCAGAGCGCCGCGACCGTTGCGCATGTCGACAGCGGTGACACCGAGGCTGCCTTTCGCTGCCCGAAGCGTGCCCTCTGAGTTGTCGAGAACGCCCCGCGTGTGCAGATCGAGCGTGCCGTGCTCGGCGCTGATGATGCCGCCGGCGTTGCTCAAGCCCCTGTTGCTCAGCGCCACGTCATCGGCGACGACGATGCCTTTGTCGTTGCTGAGACTCCGCGAATCGACCTCGAGCGTCTTGCCTGCCTGGAGCCGGCCCTGGGTATTGTCGAGCGCACCGGTGACAGCGAGATCGGCCGAGGCGCCAGTGGCAGAGATCAGCCCTTCGCGATTGGAGAGCGACGCCGCGTTCAGCGTTAATCGATCGGCCAGGATGCTGCCGCGACGGCTGCTCAGGTCACCGCCTCGATAACTCAGCGCACCCGTGGCCTGAAGGGTGCCATCGTCGTTGTTCAGGCGTTGCGACACGACGAGTTCGGCATCTCCGCGCTCGGCGCTGACGATGCCGCCCGCTGCGTTGTCCATCGCCCGAGCGTCGAGTGTGAGCGTGTCGGCGATGAAGCGTCCCTGACGATTGGCAACATCGTCGGCTGTCACGGATAGGTTCTTGGCGGCCTGGATCTGCCCGCCGGCATTGTCGAGAGCGCTATCGGCATGGATGTCCATATCGCCGGTCAGCGCGGCGATCAGGCCTTTCGCATTCCCGCCCAGCGCCCCGGTCAGAAGTGAGACGGCGTGGCCCGACAGCGTGCCCGCGCCGTTGTCGAGTTCGCCGGACACATCCAGGGTCAGATCGCCATTCTTCGCCACGACCAGACCATCGCCGTTGACCATGTCGCCTGCCGCATGCAGCGCGATCTCATCGGCCGCAACGACGCCCTCGCTATTGTCGGCGGTCCCCAGGGTGATCTCCGCGCGCCCTTCCCGCGCCTGCAGGTGGCCGCCTCGGTTGTCCAGCAGGCCGGAAAGTTTGACAGCGATATCGCCCTGCTCGGCGCTAACGATACCCGTGTGGTTGTTCAGGGAATCGCTCTCGATATCGAGGCGGTCGGCAATGATGGTGCCGGACTGGTTGTCGATGCCGTTCTTGGCGGCGAGCGTCAGTTGGTGCAGCGCCTGCAGTTGACCACTCGCGTTATTGATCGCGCCGCGGGAGAGCATTCTCAGATCACCGTCATCGGCCGACACCAGCCCCTCGGCATTGGCCTCGAGCGATCCGACATCGAGCTGAACCGCGTCTCCGCGCAGCACGCCACGCGTATTGTCCAGCGCCCCACCGGCGGTGATGGCCAGCGCCGCGCCTTCAGCGGCGAGGCGTCCACCACCATTGTCGAGGGTGTGGGTTATGTCGGCCTGAATCTGCTGCCCGATCAGATCGCCGCTGTGGTTGGCAAAGCTACCGGCAACGAGCGAGACGACCCCCTTGAGCGCTTGCAGTAGCCCGCCGCCGTTGTCGAACGCGCCGGAGACATCGAGCTGGAGATCATCCTGGTCGGCGCTGATGGCGCCGCCCCGATTGACTATCTTCGCAGTGTCGATCGCCACGCCGTTGGCCACCAGCGTGCCATCCGCGTTGTCCAGCGTGGTGGCATGAACACTCAGCGAGTCCTGCGCCTGAATTTGCCCCCCGGTATTGTCGAGGACACCACCCACCTCAATGGCGGCAGCGGTGGCGTTGGCAGCGATCAGGCCACCCGTATTGGCCAGCGAAGCCGAAGAGAGCACGAGCGCATCGGCGACGATTCGGCCTTGGCGATTGCTGAGTTCTCCACCGCGGTATTGCAGTCGCCCGGATGCCTGGAGATGGCCGCCGTCGTTATCGAGACGCTGGCTCAATGTCAGTGTCGCGTCGCCCTGATCGGCGCTGACGATCCCCGCATCCCCATTGTCCAGAGCCGTGCCGGAGAGCGTGATGTCACGAGCGAGCAGACGGCCATTGCGATTACTGATCTCGCCTGCGTCGAGCGACAGCGATCGTGCGGCCTGAACGAGCCCGCTATCGTTGCCGAATGCATGCTGTATATCGGCCTCGAGGTCTCCGATACGGGCACCGATCATGCCCGCCTGACCATTTGCCAGCGATGCCGCGACGAGATCGAGCGCATCGCCCAGCAACAAGCCACCCTGGTTGAGCAGAGCGCTGCCCGTTTTCACCGCGAGATTCCCCGCCCCGGCGACGATACGGCCCTGATCGTTGTCGATATCTTCCTGCGCATCGAGGGTGACCGCATTGGCGGACACGACGCCCCGGGTATTGGTGAAGGCACCGATATCGAGATGGGCATCTCCGGCCAGCGCCTGCAGATGACCGTCACTGTTGTCTAGCTTCCGATCCAGCGCGACCGCCAGCTCGCCCTGCTCGGCGCTGATCACGCCATGTCCGTTGTCGAGCGCCTCGCCGCGGATGTCGATCTGATCCGCGATCACGTGCCCCGCCTGGTTGTCGATTGCAGCGCCGCTGTTCAGTGCCAGCCGGTGCCGCGCCTGAAGCTGGCCACCGGCATTGCTCAGCAAGCCCTTGGCGGTGATATCAAGGTCCCCCTGCTCGGCCGATATCAGGCCAGTTCGATTGCCACTGAGTTCACCCACGTCGAGATGGACGTTCTGGCCCAGCATCACCCCCTGGGTATTGTCGATTCCGCCGGCAGCCCCGATCCGGGTATTACCCTGCTCGGCCACCAGCCAGCCGCCAACATTATCGATGTCACTCGACGTCTGGAGATACAGATCACCCTGCGTCGCCGCCATCTGTCCCGCGGTGTTGGCGATGCCATCCTTTGCGCCGACAGTGAGTGACGTCGCCGAGATATCGCCGTGCTCATTGGTGAGCGTTCCGGTCGCCAGTCGCATGGCACCCGACAGGGCCTCCATCCGCCCTTCGCTGTTGTCGAGCGCGCCGTCGAGGTGGATGTCGAGTGCGCCCTGATCGGCACTGATACCACCCTTGCGGTTGTGCAGCGAGCGGCCCTCGATATCGATATCCTGGGCGACGAGGACGCCATCCTGATTGCCGATATCGCCGCCCGCCGTCAGCGCCAGATGGTGTGCTGCCTGCAGCTGGCCACCGCGGTTGTCGAGCCCTGCGGCGACCTCGATGGCGAGAACCTCCGACTCGGCACTGATGGTTCCCTTCTGGTTGCTCAGACTGTGGCCACGCATGTCGATGCGCTGTGCTATCAAGGTAGCGGCATTCGTGGAGACGTCGGACTCGCTGGTCAGCGTCAAGCCACCGGCTGCCTGAATCTGCCCACCCGCACTATCGAGCACGCCCGGCGTGACGAGTTCGAGATCGCCATTGTCTGCCGAGAGCAGGCCACCTCGGTTACCCGCCAGCGCACCGATTTCCAGATTTACTTCGCCACCACGCAACACGCCCTCGGTGTTGTCGACCGCTCCCGCCGTGACAACACGAAGCGCCTCATCACCGGCATCGATCGACCCGCCGACGTTGCCGAGTGCACCCGCGCCATCCACGACGAGCGAACCCTGACCGGCGAGGAGATGGCCGCTGCCGTTATCGATGTCGCCCCGGCTAGAGACGTTCACCGCCCGGGCGGAGACCACGCCGTGCTGGTTGGAGAGTGCGCCAACGTCCAGGTCGGCATCCCCGGAAATGGCTTGCAGATGACCTTTCGTGTTATCGAGCCGCTTGTTGAGACTGACGCTCAGGCCTGCTTTCTCGGCACTGACCGCACCTCCCCGGTTGCTCAGGGCGCGACTGGCGACTGCGATACCGTCGGCAACCATGGTGCCGAGGTCATTGATAATGTCGCTATCGCTATTCAGTATCAGCCGATGCAGGGCCTGAAGCTGACCACCGACATTGCTCAACAAGCCCTTGGCAATGATGCCAAGCTCCCCCTTCTCGGCGGATATCAGGCCTTCTGCATTGCCGCTCAGCTCACCCACGTCGAGATGGACGTTCTGGCCCAGTATCGCGCCCTGGGTATTGTCGATTCCGCCAGTAACCGCAACCCTTGCGTCACCCTGCTCGGCCACCAGCCGACCGCCCGCGTTATCGATGTCGCCCGACGCCTGGAGATGCAGCTCGCCCTGCGTCGTCGTCATCTGCCCTGCGGCGTTGGCGATGCCATCCTCTGCGGCGACAGTGATTGACGCCGCCGAGATATTCCCCTGCTCATTGGTGAGCGTTCCAATCGCCAGTTGCATGGCATCCGACTGGGCCCGTATCCGCCCTCCGCTGTTGTCGAGCGCGTCGTCAAGGTGGATGCCGAGCGCGCCCTGACCGGCGCTGATACTTCCCTTGCGGTTGTGCAGCGAGCGACCCTCGATATCGATACTTTGGGCAACGAGGACACCCTCCTGGTTGCCGATATCGCCGCCCGACGTCAGCGCCAGATGGCGTGCCGCCTGCAGCTGGCCACTGCCGTTGTCGAGCGCGTCGTCGAGGTGGATGCCGAGTGCGCCCTGTTCGGCGCTGATAGCACCCTTGCGGTTGTGCAGCGAGCGGCCCTCGATATCGATACCCTGGGCGACGAGGACGCCATCCTGATTGCCGATATCGCCACCCGCCGTCAGCGCCAGATGGCGTGCCGCCTGCAGCTGGCCACCGCGGTTGTCGAGCCCTGCGGCGACCTCGATGGCGAGAGCCTGCGCCTCGGCACTGATGGTCCCACCCTGGTTACTCAGGCTGTGACCGCGCACGTCGATGCGTTTCGCCATCAAGGTGGCGGCGTCCGTGGAGATGTCGGACTCGCTGGTCAGCGTCAAGTCACCGGCTGCCTGAATCTGCCCGCCCGCGGTATCGAGCGTGCCCGGCGAGACGAGTTCGAGATCGCCATTGTCTGCCGAGATCAACCCGCCACGGTTGCCCGCCAGCGCGCCGACTTCGAGATTGACCGCTCCCCCGCGCAACACGCCATCGGCGTTGTCGACCGCTCCCGCCGTGACCACCTGAAGCGCCTCATCGCCGGCATCGATCGACCCGCCGACATTGCCGAGTGCACCCGCGCCATCCACGACGAGAGCGCCCTGACCGGCGAAGAGATGGCCGCTGCCGTTATCGATGTCGCCCCGGCTAGAGACATTCACCGCCCGGGCGGAGACCACGCCGTGCTGGTTGGAGAGTGCGCCGACATCCAGGTCGGCATCCCCGGAAATGGCTTGCAGATGACCTTTCGTGTTATCGAGCCGCTTCTTGAGACTGACGCTCAGGCCTCTCTTCTCGGCGCTGACGACTCCCTGGTGGTTCTGCAGCTCGGCGCCGGTGATATCGACCTGATCGGCAACGATGTTGCCGCTGCTGTTATCGATACCGCGCCCGGCAACGAGCGTCAGGTCGTGTTGTGCCTGCAATCGGCCGGCGGCACTGTTCAAGTCGCCCTGGGTGGTCAGGTCGAGATCGCCGTTGTCCGCGGAGATCAGGCCTTCTGCATTGCCCGTCAGCGCGCCGACCTCGAGATGGGCATCATGGCCACGAAGGACGCCGCGAGAGTTGCCGAGATCACCGCCGACATCGAGCGTCAGCGTCTCGGTAGTGGCCGCAAGACGCCCCTTGGTATTGTCCAGCGACTGCTTGATGCTGACGTCGGCGCTTCGTCCGAGGAGTTCGCCGCCACGGTTGTCGAGCGAGTCGCCTTCGAGGGTAAGGGTGTCGGCCAAGATCTTCCCGCTGCGATTGGAAACGTCCCCGCCGGTAAGGTGCAGGGCGCCGGTCGCCTGAAGCTGGCCCGAGGAGTTGTCGATCTGCCGATCGAAATCGAGCTTCGCACCGCCGGCCGAGGCATCGATCAGGCCACCATTGCGATTGCTCAGAGTCTGGCCAGCCATTGACAGCCCGTCAGCGTGAACCACGCCATCGTCATTCACGAGCTCGACGGCTTTCAGGTCGAGATCGCCAGCGTCGAGCAGGAATCGGCCCTTCTGGTTATCAAGACTATCGATATCGAGAATGACGTCCTGGCCGCTACCGAATCGCAGATCGCCCCGGTTGACGATCCGCGGCGCGCGCAGATCGAGGTCCCGCTCGGCCGCTATCGTGGCGTCGGACCGATCGTTATGCAGCGATGCGGTGTCGAGACTGACTCTCTGTCCCTGAATGGTGGCGGTGTTATCGATCGCATCGCGGGCCGTCACCGCAATCTCGTTGGCCAGCAGTTGCCCATGGTTGCTGGCGACACGTCCATCGATCTTCAGTTGCTGGGTGGCATCCAGCCGCCCGTGGTTGTCGATGCGATCGGCGCGCACCGTCAAGCGTCGTCCCTCGTGACGCTTACTCTCCTCGACACCGGCAATCACCTCTCCTCGCTGGGTGATCTTGCCGCCGGCTTCGAGAGAGATGTCGCCAGCGCTGGAGACATTGCTGTAGAGGGCCATGTCACCCGTGGCATCGATTGCCAATCGCCGCTCTCCACGTAGCTGTCCTTCAGCGTCGATGGACGCAGCCCGCACGTCCAGACGCCGCGCCGCGGCGGTGTCGGACAGTTCCAGATGCCCCGCGGCATCGATGAGGATATCCCCCGCACTGGCAGCCATATCGCCTGCCACGCGGACACCCACACCCGCTTCGGTGCCGATCAGGGAGATACGGTCGGCGTACATCCCCCCCAACGTCGAAGCGTCGAGGGCCAGAGCAGGCGTTGCTCCCTTACCCTCGCGTGGCGTCGCGGAGAGGTCACCGGCATCGACATCGTTGGCCCCGGTAACGATATTCAGCCGATGGGCGTGGATGTCGGCGTTGAGTTTGGCGGCGCGGGTGATGATGTCGAACTGGTCGACCTGGGTCGCGTCCAGCCCCAGCCCTTCGACAGCCACCCGCCCCTGCTCGACGGCATAGTGATCGAGTTCACCGTTTTCGACTATCGGCTTGCCGGTCGATAGCGTGACATGGGGACTGTTAATGAACCCGCAGCCGTCGCAAGTGATGCCATAGGGGTTGGCGACGACCACGTTGGCACGGGCTCCGGCCACCTCGGTATAGCCGGCCAAGCGACTGGGACTGCCACCGTTGACCTCGTTGACGATCAGGCTCGCTGCCCGATCTCTAAGGTTGGGGTTGCCGACGATCTTTCCGGCGAGTTGGGTGTCTTGCCATTTGGTCGTGGCGTTGTTGAGAATCAGCCCACGCTTGTCGACGTTGTAGTCACTGAAAGTATTGTGGGAAAGCCCCTTGCCATTGGGGGTCGCAATATCGATGACAGGAACGCCGTTACCAGCCTGGTCCAGATGCGTGTTGCCGCCGCCGGGGGACACGGCGATGCCCTCGGCCAGTACCAATACCGGATGCCAGAAGAGCGCATTGATCAGGGTGATGGCAAGGTAACGGAATCCGCTGGATTTGGCGTTCATTGCTGACTAGTCCCTTCGTCTCTTTTTGTGTTTCTTGACTTTTTCTTGCCATTCACCGGCTACATCGACCGGCGCTCAGATATCGAGCCGGATGTCGAAATAAACGGGGGTCTCTCTGGAAGCGATGACGGCTGGCCGTTCCAGCGAGTGAGCAAAGCTGACATTCGCCGAGAGGTGCTTACCGCTCAGCCCCAGCGAGAGCGCATATCCACTCATCCGGCCATGGAGCTCCGGGTTGTATTGGCCGTGACGAATGACCCCAGCGTCATAAGCCAACGACAGGTTCCAGGTATCGAATAGGGGTCTGGCGATATCGAAGGGGTGTCGCCAGCCGATCTCGTTGCGCCAGTAGCCACCGCTGTCACCGCTGAGCGACTGCTCCTTGAAGCCACGTACGGTGCTCTCGCCACCGATGGTCAGCCGTTGCGGGCTGTAGAGCACATCGTGGCTCCATTGCCCATAGGCAAAGCTCGTGAAACTCAATGATTGGTCGAACAGGGAGAATGGCTGCCAGTAGCTGAGCGCCAGGGTGTTCTTGCGATACTGGGCAGAAGGTTCGGCAGCGGATCGATCTCCGTCTCTCTGCGCGCCGAAGCTCGTCAGGCCATGCTGCCATCCCAAATCGAAGTTGATCAGCGCACTGCCCACTCGGCGCCCATGATTGATCCCCAGTTCCAGCTCACTGAGCTCCTGGCTACTGACCTCGATGCGGGTACCGTCAATGTTGTTACGCGTCGACGACTTGCTGAGCCCGACCCTGACGCCGGTCTTGCTGGTGCGGTTGCGGAGTATCACCCGCTCGATGCCTATCGCATGCTTTTCACTGATGCCATCGAGCGCAAAGATGAAGCCATTGGCTTCCGCGTGCGTGCGGTATTGGCTTCGACTGTAGCTGTAATCGAAAGTCCAGTAACCGTAGGGCACTTCGTATCGGATATAACGACTGTCGGAGTCGGCATCGTCACGGCGGGTCACGGCCTGCCCGAGTTGTAACGTCAACTGGTCGGCTAATCCGAGGGGGCTGTCCCAGCGTACCCCTGCCTGCCATTGCTGCTCCCCGGTGCCTTGGCTGCCGCCGTTGTTGCGGCCGAGCGACACGTGCAGCGGGCGCCCCGGAGCGTTGTCGATACCGACCACGCTGCCACCGATTTCATCACCAGGCCGAAGCGCCAGTCTTGCCTGATTGGAGGGCAGTCGATTCAACTGATCGATCAACTGCTCCAGATCCCGGATATTGAGCAGGGCCCCCGGTTCTACCGGGGAGGCCATCGTCAGTTCCGTGTCGGATATATCGTCGTGCTGGTAAGAGAAAGCTTCTATTCGTCCTTCGACGACAATGACACGAAGATGTCCGCTGGAGAGATCCTGCTGGGGAAGATAGGCGCGGGAGGTGACGTAGCCATGATCGAGATAGGCCTGGGTGATGTCCCTCAGCAATTCGTTGAGGTCGTCCGCGGTCGCGCACCGGTCGCGAATGCCGTCGGCCAGTGCCCGCCTCTCCCGTGAGTTCAGCAGTGTGACGCCTTCCATGTCGACTTCATGAATGGGAAGGCAGGGCTTTTCCGCCGATGGTGAGGGCGAAGTTCGGGAGGCGGGTTCAGACTCAGGCAGGCGATCGAGAGCCTCGAGCCGCCGTTTCTGTTGTTCGAGTCGACGCTGGGATTCGTCGAGTTCGAAATTGACGTTACCCGTCATTCGCTCGTCGTCGCCCACGGCGAGAGTCGGCCATCCCCCCGTCATGACGATGAAGGAAAGACTGGCTGCAAAAATAAGACGGACAAGCACCGATCAGGCCCCTGGTTTTTGCTAAACGCAAAAATCATTAACGGCCAGTTACACTGTCGCTTGAAACGAATAGGGCAAAAGCGCCAATCTCTTACAGAAATTGGCGCAAAACGATTACATCAGGGGAGCCGAGTACTCTGGCTCTGCTCGGCTCTTGCGCACGCCACCGTGACGCGCTACTCCACCGTGACGCGCTATTCCACGGTCACACTTTTGGCCAGGTTGCGCGGCTGGTCGACGTCGGTGCCCTTGAGCACGGCGACGTGGTAGGAGAGCAGCTGCAGCGGCAGGGTGTAGACGATGGGCGCGAGCAATTCATCCACAGCCGGTACGTGGAGCACGCGCAGGTTATCGGCGGCGGTCAGCGCCACGCCTTCATCGGCGAACACGAACAGCTCGCCGCCCCGGGCACGCACTTCCTGCAGGTTGGATTTCAGCTTCTCCAGCAGTTCGTCGTTGGGGGCGACGGCGACCACCGGCATGTCGGCGTCGACCAGCGCCAGCGGGCCGTGCTTGAGCTCGCCGGCCGGGTACGCCTCGGCGTGGATATAGGAGATCTCCTTCAACTTGAGTGCGCCTTCCAGGGCGATCGGGAACTGGGTGCCGCGCCCCAGGAACAGCGCATGGTGCTTCTCGGCAAAGGCTTCCGACAGTTCGGCGATCGGCCCGTCCATGGCCAGCGCGTTGTCGAGAACCGCCGGCAGGCCGCGTAGCGCCTGAACCAAAACCGCTTCGCGCTCATCGCCGCGAGACTTGCGTAGCGAGAGCGTCAGCAGCATCAGGGCGACGAGCTGGGTGGTGAATGCCTTGGTGGAGGCGACGCCGATCTCCGGGCCGGCCTGGGTCATCAGCGCCAGGTCGGATTCCCGCGTCAGCGAGCTGCCGGGCACGTTGCAGATCGCCAGCGTCCCCAGATAACCCGATGTTTTGTCACGGCTCTTGGCACGGCTCTTCGCATAGCGCAACGCCGCCAGGGTGTCGGCGGTCTCGCCGGACTGGGAGAGCGTCACGAACAGGGTATTTTCCGGCACCACCACCTCGCGGTAGCGATACTCGGAGGCGACTTCGACCGTGGTCGGCAGGCCGGCGAGCTTCTCGAGCCAGTAGCGCGCCACCATGCCGGCGTGATAGCTGGTACCGCAGGCGACGATATGCACCTGCTTGACCCGCTCGAACAGCGCCCTGGCGCCGACACCGAAGCTGCTCTCGAGCACGTGGGAGCCGCTCAATCGGCCCTCCAGGGTGGCGGCGATCACCGCCGGTTGTTCGTGAATCTCCTTGAGCATGAAGTGGCGATACTCGCCGCGGCTGGCGGCGCCGTCGCCGTGCTCGAAGGTGTGCACGTCACGCTCGGCAGGCTGACCGTCGGCGGCGAATATCTCGATACCGCGGGCATCGGACAGGCGTACCACGTCGCCCTCCTGCAGATAGATGAAGCGGTCGGTGACCTGCAGAAGCGCCAGCGCATCGGAGGCCAGGAAGTTTTCGTCGATGCCGACGCCGACCACCAGCGGGCTGCCCTTGCGGGCGCCGACGATCTCGCGCGGGGCGTCTGAGTGCATCACCGCCAGCGCGTAGGCGCCGTCGATACGGTCGAGGGTGGCCTGCACCGCCGCCAGCAGATCGCCGGTCTCGCCACCGTCCGGATTGGCGCCGTGCTGATGGCGAAAGGCGCGGTCGATCAGGTGGGCGACGACCTCGGTGTCGGTCTCCGATTCGAACGTCACGCCCTCGGCTTCCAGCTCGCGCTTGAGCGGCTCGTAGTTCTCGATGATGCCGTTGTGGACGATCGCCAGGCGCTCCCGCGCCAGGTGCGGGTGAGCGTTCACTTCGGAAGGCTTGCCGTGGGTCGCCCAGCGGGTGTGGGCAATACCGATGGCGCCGCTCAGGGCACGCTCGGCGAGCTTCTCCTCGAGGGCGGCGACCTTGCCCTTGGCGCGCTGGCGAGCCAGCACGCCATCGGCGTTCAACACCGCCATGCCGGCGCTGTCGTAGCCGCGATATTCGAGCCGCTTCAGCCCCTCCAGCAAAATGCCCTGCACGTTACGCGCGGCCAACGCGGCGACGATTCCACACATAGTCGATACCTTTACAGAGTTCGTTGTCCGTCTTACTGGCCCGTGGGCGATTCGGCGACCACCAGCGCCACGTCGTGGCGTTCGATGGCAGCCGCCGTGGCATCGTCGAGTCGCCAGTCGGTGACCAGCGTGTCGATGCGCGCCCAGGGCAGTTCCAGATTGGGGATGCGGCGGCCGATCTTGTCGGCCTCCACCATCACCACCACCTCGCGGGCGACCTCGGCCATTACTCGGGTGAGGCCGAACAGCTCGTTGTAGGTGGTGGTGCCGCGTTCGAGGTCGATACCGTCGGCACCGACGAAAAGTTGATCGAAGTCGTAGGCCCGCAGCACCTGCTCGGCGACCTGGCCCTGGAAGGATTCCGAGTGCGGATCCCAGGTGCCGCCGGTCATCAGCAGTGCCGGTTCCGATTCCAGCTCACGCAGCGCCCCAGCAACGGCCAGCGAATTGGTCATCACCACCAGTCCGCGCAGGCCGCCCAGCTCGCCGATCAGCGCCGCGGTGGTGGTGCCGCTGTCGACGATGATCCGGTTGTGCTCGCGGATCCGCGCCCGAGCCGCCCGGGCGATGGCCTGCTTGTAGGGCGAGAGTACCTGCGCCGGTTCGGCGAGCATCTCCTGGGGCAGCGGTGCCGCGCCGCCGTAGCGCCGCAGCAGCAGGCCGCTGCGCTCGAGCGTATTGAGATCCTTGCGGATGGTGACTTCGGAGATCGCGAAGCGGCTCGCCAGTGTCTCGACCGGGGTCTCTCCGTGTTCGTTGACGTAGGCCAGGATGGCGTGACGGCGCTGGGCGGTATCGCGTTTGGGCATGGCAATAAATTTCGAAATCCGGTTTTAAAGTTTCGATTCGAAAGATAATAGATGCGAATCAAAACCGATTTCTCTCTTGCCGTCAAGGGAGAGCGAGTGCCGGCGAGCACTTCAGTCAGCGGGAGAGCAGGCGATAGCCGATACCGGCCTCGGTCTGGATCAGATGCGGATCGTCGGGATCGTCGCCGAGCTTCTGCCGGAGGCGGCTGACGACGATGCGCAGGTAGTGCGTATCGTGAACGTGGACCGGTCCCCAGATGTCCGCCAGCAGTTGATGCTGGGTGATGACCCGGTCGGGCTGGCGCGCCAGGTAGGCCAGCACGCTGAATTCCCGTGGGGTGAGATGAACGGTCTCGCCGTGGCGGGTGACCCGGCGGCTGGCCAGATCGATGGCCACGTCGCCGAGCTCGATGCCTTCACCGGGGGTGCCGGGCGCCGTGGTGCGCAGCGCGGCCCGCACCCGGGCCAGCAGCTCCTGGATGCCGAACGGCTTGGTGATGTAGTCGTTGGCGCCGGCATCCAGCGCGGCGACCTTCTCCGCTTCGCTGGCCCGCACCGACACCACCAGCACAGGCACCTCGCTCTGGGCGCGCAGCGCATCGAGCACTTCCATGCCGTCGATATCGGGCAACCCCAGGTCGAGCAGTACCAGATCGGGGCGCTGACGGTTGAACGCCGCGATGCCGGCGTTACCGTCTTCGGTCTCGATCACCTCGAACCCCTGGGAGGTCAGGCTGATGCGCATGAAGCGCCGGATCTGGTGCTCATCCTCGATCAACAGGATGCGCGGCCCGCGCTGGCCGCTGGTGGACTCGATCATTGCCGTTCCTTGGGGTTCTTCCGACTAGTGGTTATCTTCAGGCTGATGATTCTCTTTCGGCTGAGGGCGCTTTTCAGGCTGAGGGCTCTCTCCCGACGACGTCTCGCTGGCCGCCGGCTCCCAGATCGGCAGGGCAATGCGGATGTCGGTGCCCTCGCCCCAATCCGCCGGACCGGCGCTGATCTCGCCGCCGTGGGCACCGATCATGCCGCGGCAGATGGCGAGGCCCAGGCCACTGCCCTGGGGGCCGCGATCCCCCTCGCCGCCGCTGAAGAACATGTCGAAGATGCGCTCGCGCAGCGCCTCCGGGATGCCCGGGCCCTGATCGCTGACGTGGATCACGATCCGGTCGCCCTCCCTGTCGCCGGTGATGCGCAGCCGCCCGCCCGGCGGGGAAAACCGCGCGGCGTTCTCGATCACGTTGATCAGCGCCTGTTCGACCAGCGCCGGATGCACGTAGAGCAGCGGCAGGTCGGCGGCGAGATGACGCTCGACGGCGAGGGGCTTTACCACGGAGCCGAGACGCTTGAGCGCCGAGGCGACGATATCCGACAGCGCCACCCAGTCCCGTTCCAGCTTCAGCCCGCCGTGGCCCAGCCGCGTCATGTCGAGCAGGTTCTGAATGTAGCGGTTGAGGCGCTCGCTTTCACTGAGAATGCCGTCGAGCAGCTCCTGGCGGTCGGCTTCGTCCAGTTGCGACCAGAGCTCGCGCAGCGAACTGGCCGAGCCGATGATCGAGGCCAGTGGCGTGCGCAGATCGTGGGAGACGGACGACAGCAGCGCCGAGCGCAGGCGTTCGTTCTCCTCCGCCAGCCGCGCGGCGCCGAGATCGGCGACCAGCCGCGTGCGAGCCAGCGCGCTGCCCAGCTGATTGACCAGGCTGTCGACCAGCGCCTCCTCGGCGGCATCGAGCGAACGTTCGCGGTCGCCCAGCGCCAGCCCCAGCACGCCGCGTAGCGTGTCGTTCTCCCGGATCGGCAGGAACCGCCAGCGTTGCGCGCCGAGCGTCTGGGTGCCGTGCCCGCTCGGCCGGCCGTGCTGGTGTGTCCAGCGCGCGGCCTGGAGAGCGGGCGACTCCAGCCCGATCTCGCCCGGGTAGGACCCGGTGACACGAGGCGCACCGGCGGGGTCGTCGCTCTCGACGAACACGCAGGGCAGTGCGAGATAGTCGGCCAGCGCCTTGAGCGCGATCTCGCGAACGTGGGCGTGATCGGCGGCACTCGCCAGCGAGCGCGATACCGACAGCATCTCCTGGATCTGGTGCCGGCTCTCGCGCAGTTCCCGCAACTGCCGGCGCACCTTGCCCGCCAGCTGCCCCGCGACCACCGCCACCAGCAGGAAGATCAGCAGCGTCAGGATTTGGTCCTGATGAATCATCGCCAGGGTGAAACGCGGCTCGGTGAACAGGAAGTTGTAGGCCAGGGTACTGAGCGCCACCGCCAGCATCGCCGAGCGTGTGCCGGCACGCAGCGCACTGGCGAGTACGGCGGCCAGGAAGATCAGCGACAGGTTGGCCAGTTCCACCTGGGTGGAGAGCAGCTGCGCCACCAGCGCGGCCAAGCCGGTACCCGCCAGCGGCCACAGCCATTCGCGGGCCGACGGCCACTGCCAGCGCGGCCGAGCGCGCGACGAAGGGCTCTCGTCGCCGGCCAGCACGATCAGATCGAACGGCGGGCGAGACGCCAGCAGACGATCGACCAGCGGGGGCCGCCAGCCCGGCAGCCATCCTCGGGGTCGTCGGGATGTCCCTCGTCCGATCATCAGCGCGGTGATGTTGTGACGCGCGGCATGGTCGAGCAGCTCCGCCATCGGATCGTCGCCACGGAGGGTCTCCCAACTGCCGCCGAGCCGTTCGGCCTGCTGACGCAGATTGCTCGATTCGCCGGCGGCGCCGGGATCGATTTCCCGCAGCGGGCTCAACTGCACGGCCTGCCACGGGGCCTGATGCCGCTGCGCCCAGCGACTGGCGGCGCGCAGCACGGCGTGGTCGCCGCGCTTGCCCTGCACCACCACCAGCAGCCGGGCCCTGACCGGCCAGGGCCCGGCAACGCCGCTGGCATCCATCACCTGACGGACGTCGGCATCCAGGCGTTCGGACATCACCCTCAGCGCCAGCTCGCGCAGCGCGGTCAGATTGCCCGGCGAGAAATAGTGTTCCAGCGCGGTGCGGGCCTGTTCCGGCACGTAGACCTTGCCCTGCTGGAGCCGTTCGATCAGCTCCGGCGGCGTGAGATCGATCAGCGACAGATCCCGGGCCCGGCCGATCAGGCGGTCGGGCACGGTCTCGCGCATACGGATACCGGTGATCCGCGCCACGTCGTCGTTGAGACTCTCGACATGCTGGACGTTGAGGGTGGTCCAGACATCGATGCCCGCCTCGAGCAGCTCCTCGATGTCCTGCCAGCGCCGGGCATGGCGACCGCCGGGGATATTGCGATGGGCCAGTTCGTCGACCAGCAGCACGGCGGGCCGACGCGCCAGCGCCGCGTCGAGATCGAATTCATGGAAGGTGCGCCCATGGCGCTCTCTGGGCGTCAGCGCCAGACTTGGCAGGCCGTCGCACAGGCGTTCGGTCTCCTCGCGGCCATGCGCCTCGATGACCCCCAGCAGGATGTCGATACCGGCGTCGAAGCGCTCCCGCGCGGTGCGCAGCATGGCGCTCGTCTTGCCCACGCCGGGGGCGGCGCCGAGGAATATCCGCAACGACCCACCGGCCTGGGGCCGGGTGGTTGCCAACAGGGCATCCGGATCGGGACGCCGCACCGCACGAGAATCACTCATCGCTCGAACTCCCACGTCCCGCTCGGCCTTCGATCTCGCCCCCGTCGGCGCGAAAGGCGCGTTTCGCTATCATCCGCCCGCGTTTCGGCGTCGCTTGCTTGCGTGACGACGTCACTCGAGGGAATCCAGCGCCAGATTGAGTCCCAGCACGTCCACCGTCGGCTGATCGAGCCCGCCGCTGTCACTATAGCGCTCCACCAGCGCCGTGACAGCCGAGGGCGACAGGCCACGGGCGCGCGCGACGCGATCGATCTGGATGGCCGCCGCCGCGGGGCTGATGTCCGGGTCGACCCCAGAGCCGGACGCGGTCAGCAGATCCACCGGGATCCGGCCCGGCTCGACGCCGTCGCGAGTCTCGATCCGCCGGGCGTCCGCCTCGGCACGTTCACGCAGCGCCGGGTTGCTCGGCGCCAGGTTGGAGCCGGCGACCGCGTCGGAGGCGTAGTCCACCGCCGAGGGCCGGCCCTGGAAGTAACGCTCGCTGGTGAATCGCTGCCCGACCAGGGCCGAGCCAACGATGCGGCCCTCGCGGTCGCTCAGCAGGCTACCGTTGGCTTGATGGGGAAATGCGAGCTGTCCCAGGCCGACGACGACCAGCGGATAGAGCAGGCCGAGCAGCACCGCCATGAGCAGGGTGAAACGAAGGGCCGTCAATACGCCGGTGCGGCTGGCGCTATCGCGGGCGGCCTCTCTCGGAGACGAGGTGACTGACATGTCGAGAACCTCCGGTAGCAAGAGAAGATCGGGCTAGAAAAACAGCCCGACGAACAGATCGATCAGCTTGATCGCCGGGAACGGCAGCAGTAGGCCACCGAGGCCGTAGATCAGCAGGTTGCGTCGCAGCATGGCGCTGGCGGCGGCGGCGCGAAACCGCACGCCGCGCAGGGCGAACGGGATCAGCGCCGGTATCACCAGGGCGTTGAAGATCACCGCCGACAGCACCGCGGACTCGGGCGAGTGCAGATCGAGCACGTCGAGGGCGCCCAGCGCCGGCACGCTGGCGGCGAAGATCGCCGGCAGGATGGCGAAGTACTTGGCGACGTCGTTGGCCAACGAGAAGGTGGTGAGCGCGCCGCGGGTGATCAGCAGCTGCTTGCCGATCTCCACCGCCTCGAGCAGCTTGCCGGGGTCGGAGTCGAGATCGACCATGTTGGCCGCCTCCCGCGCCGCCTGGGTGCCGGAGTTCATCGCCAGGCCCAGGTCCGCCTGGGCCAGCGCCGGGGCGTCGTTGGTGCCGTCGCCCATCATCGCCACCAGCCGACCGGCGGCCTGCTCCTCGCGGATCAGTTCGAGCTTGCGCTCCGGCGTCGCTTCGGCGATGTAGTCGTCGACACCGGCTTCGGCGGCGATCGCGGCAGCGGTGATCGGGTTGTCGCCGGTGATCATCACCGTCTTCACGCCCATCTCGCGCAGCTGCTGGAAGCGCTCGGCGATGCCCGACTTGATCACGTCCGAGAGCGCGATCACCCCCAGCAGCACGTTACCCTCCGCCACCGCCAGCGGGGTGGCGCCGTGGCGCGAGATGCGCTCGACCAGCGTCTCGAAATCGGCCGGCACCCGACCGCCGGCTTCCTCCACCTGCCGCGCAATGGCGTTGGGCGCGCCCTTGCGCCAGCGGCGGCCATCGGCGAAGTCGAGCCCGGAGACCCGACTCATGGCGGAAAACGGCACCACCTCGGCATCCTGCGGTGCGGCCAGGGTCGCGCCCTGCTCATTCGCCAGCACGACGATGGAGCGCCCTTCCGGGGTCGGATCCTGCAGCGAGCAGAGGCCGGCAACCTCCCGCAGCCGCACCAGGTCGATCCCGTGGCAGGGGGCGAATTCGGTGGCGCGACGGTCGCCCAGGGTAATGGTGCCGGTCTTGTCGAGCAGCAGGGTGTCGATGCTGCCGGCGATCTCCACCGCCTTGCCCGACTTGGCGATGAGATTGGCGCGCATCGCCCGCTCCATGCCGGCGATGCCGATGGCCGGCAGCAGACCGCCGATGGTGGTGGGAATCAGGCACACCAGCAGCGCCACCAGCATCACCGTCGAGGTCTCGATCCCCACGAACAGCGCCATCGGCACCAGCGTGACCACGACGATCAGGAACACCAGCGTCAGCGTGGAGAGCAGTACCGACAGCGCCAGCTCGCTGGGCGTCTTCTGGCGGCTGGCACCTTCCACCAGCGCGATCATGCGGTCGAGCAGCGATTCGCCGGGGTCGACACTGACCTCGACGATCAGCTCGTCGGAGAGCAGCTTGGTACCGGCGCTGACGCCGCTGTTGTCGGTGCCCGCCTCGCGCAGCACCGGCGCGGACTCCCCGGTCATGGCCGACTCGTTGATCGAACCGGCACCCTGGACGATCTCGCCGTCGGCAGGAATCAGCTCGCCGGCGACCACCCGGACGCGATCGCCCCGGCGCAGCCGATCGGCGGCCACGGTCTCTTCGCCGCTCTGGGTCACACGCCGCGCCGTCAACTCGCCCCGGGTGGCACGCAGGCTGCCGGCATGGGCCTTGCCCCGGGCCTCGGCCATCGCCTCGGCGGCATTGGCGAACAGCACCGTGGCCAGCAGGATCAGCGTCACGATCGAGGCGAAGACGGCCTGAGCGCGTCCGGCGTCGATCGCCATGCCGGTGTAGAGCGCGCAGACCAGGGTGCCGATGGCGACCACCGCCATGACCGGGTTGCGCGCCAGGCTGCGCGGATTCAAGCGGCGTAGGGACTCTCCCAACAGCATCAGCGGTTGAATACGCAGACCGGGCGATGCTTCCCGTGATTGCCTCGTTGTCATGTCGCTCTCCTCGATTCGATTGATCACGGCAGGGTCAGCTGTTCGGCGATCGGCCCCAGCACCAGGGCGGGCAGGAAGCCGAGCAGATTGACGATGACGATGACGCCGGCGGTCAGCCCGACGAAGGCCCCGCTCTCCAGCGACAGGGTGCCGCGCCCCTGCGGCGCCGTGCGTTTCTCGGCCAGCCAGCCGGCCACCGCCAGCGGCACCAGCATCGGCAGGAAGCGGCCGACCCCAAGCGCCAACACGCAGGTCAGGTTCCACCAGGGCGTGGCGTCACCGAGCCCTTCGAAGCCGGAGCCGTTGTTGGCGAACGCCGAGGTATATTCGTAGAGCACTTGGGAGAGGCCATGAAAGCCGGGGTTGGAGTTGCCGGTCAGGGCGGGGAACGTCACGGTGGCGGCGGTCAATCCGAGGATGATCAGCGGTTGCGCCAGGATCGCCAGCGAGATCCAGCGCATCTCGCGGGTCTCCAGCGGCTTGCCGAACAGCTCCGGGGCGCGGCCGATCATCAGCGAGCCGATGAAAGCCGCCAGCATCAGATAGAGCAGATAGCCGATCAGACCCACGCCGATGCCGCCGAAGGTGACGTTGACGAACATGTCCATCAGCAGGCCCAGCCCGCCCAGCGGGTTGAAGCTGTCGTGCATGGCGTTGACGGAGCCGTTGGAGGTCTGCGTCGTCCAACTGCCCCACAGCGCGGAGAGATCGCTGCCGAAACGCACCTCCTTGCCTTCCAGGTTGGGGCTGCCGTCCACGACGAGACCGCTCAGCGCGGCGTTGGGCAGGCGTTCCGAGACCACGATCAGGCTGGTGGTGATCAGTGAGAACGCGATCATCACCGCGCCGATGCCTATCATCAGCCGGCGACGGCCGCTGATGACGCCCACCGCGATCAGCGACGCCACCGGAATCAGCAACAGCGAGATCGTCTCGATCAGGTTCGAAAGCCCCGTGGGATTCTCCAGCGGCATGGTCGAATTGGGGCCGTACCAGCCGCCGCCGTTGGTACCCAGCTGCTTGATCGCCACCATCGGCGCCACCGGACCGCGCGGAATCACCTGCGCCGTGCCACCGTCGAGCATCGTCACGCTCTGGGCGCCGTGATAGGTCGCCGGCACGCCCTGCCACACCAGCAGCAGCGCCACGATCAGCGACAGCGGCAGCAGCACCCGCACCACGATCCGGGTGAGATCGACGTAGTAATGACCGACCGAGCAGTGACCGACCGAGTCGTGGCCCACCCCGCGCCCGGCGGGCGTACTGGTGCTGACGGTCGTGCTGGTGGTCTGGCGCCGGAGCAGCGTGCGCGAGATGGCGAGCAGCACCGCCAGCCCGGTCGCCGGGGTCACAAACTGCAGCGTGACGATGGCAAACGTCTGGCTCAGGTAGGAGAGCTGCGCCTGGCCCGAGTAGTGCTGCTGGTTGGTGTTGGTGGCGAACGAGACCGCGGTGTGAAGCGCCGTATCCCAGCTCATGCCGGGGATGCCATCGGGGTTGAGCGGCAGCAGGCCCTGGCCCATGAAGATGAGCCAAGCCAGCCCGATCAGCAGCAGGTGAAGTTTCAACACGGCCAGCAGATAGGCCGACCAGGTCATCGACGCCTGTCGGTCGACGCCGGCCAGGCGCATCAGGACCGATTCCACCGGCCCAAAGAGACGATCCATGACGGTGGATCGATCCGTATCCAGCGCTCGGCCCATGTAGAGACCCAGGGGCAGCGCCAATCCGATCAGCAGGGCGTAGCAGAGCGTCATCGCGTTCATGGCTAGAATCGCTCCGGCCAGCACAGCGTCGCCAGCAGATAGACGGCCGTCATTAGGGCGATCGCCAGCATCAGGTAGGACATGGGTTACCTCCTCGTTCGAGAGGCGCTCAGTGTCGAGTCGAGGGGCGTAAAAATTCGATGTGGAAATTCGCGCGAAGACGTAAAGAAAGCGTAAAAGCGGGAATCGAGGACGGCGGTGGTGGCATTGTGCGGTGGGGGTCGGCATCATCGTGACGATGGGTACATATTCAGCGACAACGACAATCCGGTGACAGCGCATCATGACCAGTCAGGAACTTCTCGGGAAACTCGTCGGCTTCGATACCGTCAGCCGCGAATCCAATCTCGCGCTGATCGAGTTCGTCCGCGATTACTTGAACCAGCACGGCGTCGACAGCGAACTTATCCACAACGAGGATGGCAGCAAGGCCAACCTGTGGGCGACGATCGGCCCCGCCGATCGCGGCGGCGTGGTGCTTTCCGGGCATACCGACGTGGTCCCGGTGGACGGCCAGCCGTGGACGCTGCCGGCATTCGAGATGACCGAGCGGGAAGGCAAGCTCTACGGCCGTGGGACGACCGACATGAAGGGCTATCTCGCCTGCGTGCTGGCGGCGGTACCCCGCTTCAAGGCGGCGACGCTCGAAACGCCGATTCATCTGGCGTTCTCCTACGACGAAGAGGTGGGCTGTCTCGGCGTGCGCTCGATCATCTCGATGCTGGAAGACAGACCGCACAAGCCGCTGGCCTGCATCATCGGCGAACCCACCGAGCTCAAGCCGGTGCTGGGCCACAAGGGCAAGCTCGGCGTGCGCTGTCGCGTGCACGGCGCGCCCTGCCACTCCGCCTACGCCCCGGAGGGCGTCAACGCCATCGAGACCGCGGCGAAGATGATCACCAAGCTCACCCAGATCGGCGAGCGCCTGGCCGATCCCGCCCATCACGACGAGCGCTTCTATCCGCCCTTCTCGACCGTCCAGACCGGCGTGATCGAAGGCGGCCGGGCGCTCAACATCGTGCCGTCGGAGTGTCGCTTCGACTGGGAAGTGCGCTCGCTGCCGGGCTTCGACGCCAACGAGGTCGAGCGCGAGATGCGCGACTACGCCGACAACGAGCTGCTCCCGCGGATGCGCGCGGCCGAGGCGAACACCGATATCGTCTTCGAGCCGCTGCAGGCCTACCCAGGGCTGACCACCGAGGCCGGAAGCGAGGTGGCGCGCCTGATCGCCACCCTTTCGGGCCGCGATGACTTCGGCACCGTCGCCTACGGCACCGAGGGAGGGCTGTTTCACGAGGCCGGCATCCCCACCGTGGTGTGCGGTCCGGGCTGCATGGACCAGGGTCACAAGCCGGACGAGTTCATCGCCATCGAACAGCTGGAGCGTTGCGACGCGATGATGCAGCGGCTGGTGGAGCATCTCAGCGCATGAGGGGATCCACGATCTTTCCCGCACCGCTTCGCTGGGCGCCGGCACTCGGTCTGATGCTGCTGGTCGGTTGTAGCACCCAGGCACCGCAGCCCGGCTTCGAGCAGCGCCCGGCGAGCGTGAAGCAGGAACTCGTCTTACTGATCCCGGCAAGTGCCGGCGATCGCGAAGGCTGGGCGACGGATATTACCGCGGCGTTCTCGGCCCAGAACCTGCCGGCCACGCGAGAGAATCTGTGCTCGGTGCTCGCCGTCACCGAGCAGGAGTCGACCTACAGCGGCGATCCGGTCGTCCCGAACCTGTCAGGTATCGCACGCGAAGAGATCGAGCGTCGCGCCGCGGCGCTCCACGTGCCCGGCTTTCTCGTTCAGGCAGGTCTCGATCTCGAATCCCCCACCGGCGAGACCTACAACGAGCGGCTGAATGCCCTCACCACAGAGTGGGAGATGAGCGAAATCTTCGAGGATTTCATCGATATGGCGCCGCTGGGCCGGCAGCTTTTCGGCAGTCTCAATCCGGTAGAGACGGGCGGGCCGATGCAGGTCAGCGTCGACTTCGCCGAGGAGCACGCCGACGACTATCCCTACCCCATCGACGGCTCGATCCGCCACGAGGTCTTCACCCGCCGTGGAGGGCTCTACTTCGGCATCGCCCATCTGCTCGGCTATCCGGCCAACTACGACGAGCCGATCTACCGCTTCGCCGACTTCAACGCCGGCTGGTACGCCAGCCGCAACGCCGCGTTCCAGGCCGCAGTGACCCAGCTTTCCGGCATTCCGCTGGCGCTCGACGGCGACCTGATCATCCCCGGTTCCCGCCAGGCTGGCCAGACCGAGCTGGCGGTACGCACGCTGAAAAATCGGCTGGGCATGGACGACGGCGAGATTCGCGATGCGCTGGAAGAAGAGGATTCCCTCGAATTCGAACGGACCGCGCTCTACGAGAAAGTCTATGCGCTGGCAGAACAGCAGGAAGGTCAGCCCATCCCCTACGCTCGCCTGCCGGGGATCAAGCTGGAGAGCCCCAAGATCACCCGCAACCTGACCACAGCGTGGTTCGCCAAGCGGGTCGACGACCGCTGGCAGCAGTGTATGAGGCGTTGATGTCCAATATTTGAATTCTGAACGGCAAGTTTCTCCAGTCGCCGGAAAGAAACCACCCGATAGCGCCTTCCAGGCTCAACCCGAGCGATCTTCGGCGAGCCGGGTCTAGCGACATGGATGTCGCTAGAGGCGCGCCGGGACAGGGCAGAAAATTGCTCCTGCATTTTCTGCATTTCCGCCATCCATGGCGGTCAGACGTCCTTGCGCGCCGACCCGAAGCGCTGACGAAAATCGCTCGGGATTTCTTGAGCCTGTGGCGCGAAAAAGGGGAGCGCGAGGGGCTTGCCCCTCGCAATAACGACGACAAGGGTCGTAAGGATCTCGTCAGTCGTGAGCTCTTTTCACTCGAATGAGCGCCAAAGACAATGAATCAAGACTTCGGCATCTTCACCGGCCGCTGCCAGCCCTGCTTGACGATCTGACGACTCCGCCCGATGGCCAGTTCATCATCTTTCACTTCGCGAGTGATCGTCGAACCCGCGGCGATGGTGGCACCATTGCCGATGGTGACCGGGGCGACCAGCGAGCTGTTGGAGCCGACGAAGACGGCTTCGCCGATTCGCGTGAGATGCTTGTTGGCGCCGTCGTAGTTGCAGGTGATGGTGCCGGCGCCAATGTTGGTGTCACGGCCGATCTCGGTGTCGCCCAGGTAGCTCAGGTGCCCTGCCTTGACGCCGTCGCCGAGTGAGGCGTTCTTGGTCTCAACGAAGTTACCCACATGCGCCTTGGCGCCGAGCCGCGTGCCGGGGCGCAGGCGGGCGAACGGGCCGCAGTCGCTGCCCTCGCCCATCTCGGCGCCCTCCAGGTGGCTGTTGGCCTTCACCACCGCACCGCGTCGCAGGATGGAGTCCTTGATCACGCAGTGGGGACCGATGACGACGTCGTCTTCCAGTGTCACCCGACCCTCCAGGATCACGTTGACGTCGATCCGGATGTCGCGGCCGACGGTAACGTCGCCACGCAGGTCGAAGCGCTCCGGATCGGCCAGCGAAACACCGGCGGTCATCAGGCGATCGGCCTGGCGACGCTGATAGGCGCGCTCGAGTGCCGCCAGCTGGCGGCGGTCGTTGACGCCTTCGACCTCCACCGGTGAACTCGGCTGGCTGGCGGTGACCTCGACGCCGTCGGCCGCGGCCATGGCGATCACGTCGGTCAGGTAGTATTCGCCCTGGGCGTTCTCGGCGGAAAGCTCGGGCAGCCAGCGGCGCAACTGCGCGGCGGTCATCGCCATGATGCCGGTGTTGCACTCGCGGATGGCGCGCTGCTTGTCGCTGGCATCCTTGTGCTCGACGATGGCGATGACCGCGCCCTTGTCGTTGCGCACGATCCGGCCGTAGCCGGTGGGATCGTCCAGCGTCACCGTCAGCAGCGCCATGTGCTGCTCGTCGACGCCATCCAGCAGCGTCTCGAGGGTGCGAGCCTGGATTAGTGGCACGTCGCCGTAGAGCACCAGCACCTTGCCGTCGCCGAGACTGTCCAACGCCTGGGCCACGGCGTGGCCGGTGCCCTTCTGCTCGGTCTGTTCACAGAAGCCGAGTTCGCCATCGCCGGACATCGAACCGGCGCTCGCCAGCGTCTCCCGCACCGACTCTCCGCCATGGCCGACCACCACGTGCAGGCGCGCGCCCTCCAGTCCTGCTGCGGTATCGACGACGTGCTGAACCAGCGGGCGGCCTGCCAGCTCGTGCAGCACCTTGGGCGTCTTCGAGCGCATGCGAGTGCCCTGGCCGGCGGCCAGTATCACGACGTCGAGTGTCATGGGGTCAATCCTTCGATCAGTGAAAACCGGGCGTCATTCTAGCGCGTCGAGGCGATCCGGCAGAAATCCGATCGTCGCACCCGAACGCGGGCCATGAAAAAGGCGACTCCAGGGGAGTCGCCTTCGGGTACTGCACCAGCGCTTGCCTCGGCAGACGCGCCTGCCGCTTCAGCCGCGGCCGCCCTTGCGACGCAGCTGCTGCAGCGTGCGCAACTGGGCGGTGGCTTCGGCCAGTTCGGCGGAGGCACGCGCGTAGTCGAGCTCGGTCTGCTTCTCGTTGAGCGAAGCCAGCGCATGCTGCCGCGCCTGCTCGGCTTCCGCTTCGTCGAGATCGCTGGCTCGGGTGGCGGTATCCGCCAGCACCGAGACCACGTCCGGCTGCACTTCGAGGAAGCCGCCGGTGACGTAGTAGAGCTCTTCTTCGCCGCTCTCCTGAATCACGCGCACCGGACCGGGCTTGAGCTCGGTCAGCAGCGGCGCGTGACCGAGCAGGATACCCAGATCGCCGGCCACGCCGGCAGCAATGAGCTGCTCGACGTTGCCCGAGAAGATCTCCTTCTCGGCGCTGACGATGTCACACTGAAATGTGGCCATAGCGAT